>DASVAM010000025.1:0-33495 GCA_036376375.1 Chitinophagaceae bacterium | reverse complement strand
GTCCATGTGACAGTTCTGGAAGCAGTTGATGTATTACCACAAGCATCTCTTGCAGTCCATGTTCTTGTTTGAGAACGAGAACAGCTGGTGCTTGACACCGTACCATCGCTTGACGTGATCGTTGCATTACCACAGGCGTCAGTTGCAGAAGCAGTACCGAGTGCATTATTGATATCAGCTGTTGATGGATTACATCCAAGAGTTGTGGTAGTGCCGCCAGTAACAATAACCGGAGCAGTATTATCTGCAGTCCATGTTACAGTACGGGATGCAGTTGAAGTATTGCCACAAGCATCTCTTGCCGTCCAGGTTCTTGTTTGAGAACGAGAACAGCTGGTGCTGGATACAGTACCATCGCTTGAAGTGATTGTTGCGTTACCGCAAGCGTCAGTTGCAGTTGCAGTACCGAGTGCATTATTGATATCAGCTGTTGTTGGATTACATCCAAGTGTTGTAGTAGTACCACCGCTAACAATAACCGGAGCAGTGTTATCTGCAGTCCATGTTACCGTTCTGGAAGCAGTAGCTGTATTACCACAAGCATCTCTTGCTGTCCATGTTCTTGTTTGAGAACGAGAACAGCTGGTGCTTGACACAGTACCATCGCTTGAAGTGATTGTTGCGTTACCACATGCGTCAGTTGCAGAAGCAGTACCGAGTGCATTATTGATATCAGCTGTTGACGGGTTACATCCAAGTGTTGTAGTAGTGCCACCGGTAACAATAACCGGAGCAGTGTTATCTGCAGTCCATGTTACAGTACGGGATGCAGTAGAAGTATTGCCACAAGCATCTCTTGCAGTCCAGGTTCTTGTTTGAGAACGAGAACAGCTGATGCTGGAAACAGTACCATCGCTTGAAGTGATCGTTGCATTACCGCAGGCGTCAGTTGCTGTTGCCGTACCAAGTGCATTATTGATATCAGCTGTTGCCGGATTACAACCAAGTGTTGTTGTGGTGCCCCCTGTAACAATAACGGGAGCAGTGTTATCTGCAGTCCATGTTACCGTCCTGGAAGCAGTCGATGTATTACCACAAGCATCTCTTTCCGTCCATGTTCTTGTTTGAGAACGAGAACAGCTGGTGCTTGACACAGTACCATCGCTTGAAGTGATTGTTGCGTTACCGCAAGCGTCCGTTGCTGTTGCCGTACCGAGTGCATTATTGATATCAGCTGTTGAAGGATTACAACCAAGTGTTGTAGTAGTGCCACCGGTCATAATGGACGGAGCAGTGTTATCTGCTGTCCATGTGACAGTTCTGGAAGCAGTTGATGTGTTGCCACAAGCATCTCTTGCAGTCCATGTTCTTGTTTGCGAACGAGAACAGCTGGTGCTTGACACAGCACCATCGCTTGAAGTGATCGTTGCGTTACCACAGCCGTCAGTTGCAGTTGCAGTACCGAGCGCATTATTGATATCAGCTGTTGAAGGATTACAACCAAGTGTTGTAGTAGTGCCACCGGTTATGATCGATGGAGCAGTGTTATCTGCAGTCCATGTTACAGTCCTGGAAGCAGTAGCTGTATTACCACAGGCATCTATGGCTGTCCATGTTCTTGTTTGCGAACGGTTACAGCCGTTGCTTGTGATCGGGCCATCAGAAGATGTCGGGATAATATTACCTGTAGGTACTTGGTCAACACATCCCTGTCCGCCTGGGAACTGTAAATTGAAAGATAAAATAACTCCTGCACCAAACAGGTTGTTATTATTGTTAGGACCGTCGTAATAACAATATTCAGCTTCTAAACCACTTGCGGATAAAGTACCGGGCCCGAATTGTACGTTAGAGAGATCGGAACTGGGATCATTATCAGTGACACTTACAATGGTCGGTGCTGCGGTTACTACCGAATTAAATATCAGGGTAACTGTACCAGTTGGAGGCATTCCGTTAAGATCCGGACAATTGCCGCCCCCGTTGTTTCCTTTGTATTCTTTTACACATGAATTACCTGGAAGAGGTCCACCGCCAGTTTCAGCACAATTATCACTCGCAGTAGCGGTACCAAGAGCTGCGTTTATGTCACCTGCCGATGGATTACAGCCAAGCGTCGTCGTCGTACCACTTGTCATAATAGTTGGAGGGATATTATCAGAGATCCAGGTTACAGTCCTGGAAGCAGTCGCCGTATTACCGCAAGCATCTCTTGCGGTCCATGTCCTGGTTTGAGAACGGTTACAGCCATTGCTGGAAACACTACCATCACTTGAAGTGATCGTTGCATTGCTACATGCATCAGTTGCAGAAGCAGTGCCGAGTGCATTATTGATATCAGCTGTTGACGGGTTACATCCAAGTGTTGTTGTAGTACCACCGGTAACAATAACCGGAGCAGTATTATCTGCTGTCCATGTTACCGTCCTGGAAGCAGTTGATGTATTACCGCAAGCATCTCTTGCGGTCCATGTTCTTGTTTGAGAACGTGAACAACTGCTACTTGAAATATTGCCATCGCTCGAAGTGATCGTTGCATTACCGCAAGCTTCATTTGCAGTTGCTGTGCCGAGTGCATTGTTTATATCCCCTGAAGATGGATTACAACCGAGGGTTGTTGTAGTGCCGCCTGTTACAAGGATCGGAGCTCCATTATCAGTCGCCCAGGTCACAGTTCTTGAAGCAGTAGCTGTATTACCACAGGCATCTCTTGCAGTCCATGTTCTTGTTTGAGAACGTGAACAGCTGGTGCTTGACACAGTACCATCGCTTGAAGTGACCGTTGTATTGCCACAGCCGTCAGTTGCTGTTGCCGTACCGAGTGCATTATTGATATCAGCTGTTGATGGATTACATCCAAGCGTTGTAGTAGTGCCACCGGTTGTGATCGATGGAGCTATCAGGTCAGCGATCCATGTTATAGTACGGGAAGCCGTAGCTGTATTACCACAAGCATCTCTTGCTGTCCATGTTCTTGTTTGAGAACGAGAACAGCTGGTGCTTGACACAGTACCATCGCTTGAAGTGATGGTTGTATTGCCACAGCCGTCAGTTGCAGTGGCAGTACCGAGAGCATTATTGATATCGGCTGTTGATGGATTACAACCAAGAGTGGTAGTCGTGCCGTCGGTTGTAATTGATGGAATGATATTGTCAGCAGACCATGTTACAGTTCTTGATGTGGTAGCTGTGTTACCACAGGCATCTCTTGCAGTAAATGTTCTTGTTTGCGAACGAGAACAACTGGTGCTCGAAATATTACCATCATTTGAGGTAATCGTTGGAACACCGCATGCATCCGTCGCAGTCGCAGTACCAAGTGCGGCATTTATATCACCAGCAGATGGATTACATCCAAGACTTACATTCGGGTAATTACCCGTAAATGATGGAGGATTGGCATCAGTAATAGCATAGGTCTCAGTACAAATTGATTGGCAACCTCCTTTTGTGGTAGTTAATTGCAGCACATATGTACGGCAAATTACTCCTGCCTGCACCTGCACTGTTTGTGATGTAGATGAGCCAACAATTGTTGCTCCGCCAGATAGAATGGTCCAGCTATATGTATCATTGCCGGCCGGAGCAGCGTATGTATTTGTTGAGGAAGGACAAACATTATTGTTCCCAGTTATAGTACAGGGTGGAGGGAGACATTCTTCTTCGAGACAACCGGGGCTGTTCAGATTCATTGTGCAACAAAGCTGTCCGTATTTTACGTAGACCGTTGCGGGAATCAAACTCCAACTTCCCTCCAAAATCAGCCTGTAATACCTCGTCGTTTCGTTATTCATCTCTTCGTCGAATTTGAAAACATCGCCAGTGGTACACTGAGGATTTGTACTGGGATCTTTGCCATAGCTGGCCGTAGCCGGCATCCAGTTAACCTGATCAAGGCTTGTTTGAGCGACATATCCTTCTAAAATTTCCGCTACAGTACCGGGCTCGCCGGGACACAAGGTTATTGGAAATCCCCAATGGCTTAATGCAAACCGGGCTCCTGTCCTGGTTACAGTATATGTATACGTTGTTGTATTCGTTACCGGATCATATGTTCTTACAGTCGTAATGGTAAACTGCCCCTCACAGGAAGGGGCCGCTAACGTTTCAATTTGTACCGGCTTTGCATTCACAATGCTGGCCTTTTTTTGGATACCTTTCTTTACAAGAGGTTCGTTCTTTACAATTATTTTGTTTGGAACTTCTTTCTTCGCCAGCGTATAGTTTTTTACAATTTGGCCAAAGAAGAATGTACTGATTGCCACGGTACAGATAACAGTAAATAAAGTTTGTAAACTGCGTTTACTAAACAGGGTAGATGTTTTCATAAGCAAATTAATTTTTTTTAAAAGTTTAATGGTTGTCTTTAAAGACAAAAGGTGAAACGAAACCCTAATGGGTTATTAGTTACAACAGTATGTAGCTTAGTTTTCCAGAAGATTGGGAATAGGAATGATATTCAAATGGACACGGATGTTGATCTTATTAGCAAAGCATGGACAAGAAAATATCCTCGTAACTAATGTTAAAAGTTTGTAATTTTTCTAAAACGATTAACTCAATGCTTTTCAACAAGTAATTGCGATAAAAAATTTTTGCACCTTTTTTTCCACAAGAATTTTTTAAATCTATGATTTAGTTCAATTTATTTTTTGTAGCAGATATTCCACACAACATTAATCAGTGTCTGACTATTCATTCCCAAAAATTTTTGAGCTTTCGAATTTAATTTTCTTTATATAGAGCATTAACCGCGTAGGCATGTTAATATTAGAAAAACCGTAAGCTTGTTTCCACTCAAAGCCCACATAACAGCGTAGCTAAAGCATCAGAACCTGAACTTATAACGGTCTTGTTCAAAATCGTCCGTGTACTGATTCTTTTGGGTGAGCTTCACGAAATCCTTCATGCTGAATATTTTCCCCACTTGTTGATAACTCAAAATTTAAACAGCAATTTTCGTTTCGGTATATTTGCCCGAATTGGAAAGCTGAGCTGAGAACCAAAACCTGAATGGAACGTCCGCAAGCCAGCCTGCCGGCAGGCAGGGGACGACGCTTAACAGGATTATTAAAGCTAATAACCTATAAAAAATTAATGGGGAGACTGCTAACGCTACACCTCACAGGTACCTATGGCAAAAGAAAAAGTAAAAGAAACCACCAATCTTTTCGATTACAACGAAGAGAGTATCAAATCGCTTGACTGGAAAGAACATATCCGCCTGCGGCCGGGTATGTATATCGGCAAATTGGGTGATGGTTCATCGCCGGATGATGGTATTTACGTGCTGGTAAAGGAAGTGATCGATAACTGCATCGATGAATACACAATGGGTTATGGAAAAACTGTGGAGATAACTGTTGATGGCAAACAGGTGACGATCCGTGATTATGGCCGTGGTATCCCGCTGGGTAAAGTGGTGGATGTAGTGAGTAAGATTAATACCGGTGCAAAATATGACAGTAAGGTTTTTCAAAAGTCTGTCGGTTTGAACGGCGTTGGAACCAAAGCTGTCAATGCGCTGAGTAATTATTTTAAAGTAAAAGCGGTTCGTGATGGTAAAGAAAAGACAGCTGAATTTGAAAAAGGATTTTTAATCAAGGAATACAAAGAGGCAAAGTCGAGTGAAGAAAATGGCACGATCGTAACTTTTATTCCGGATGATACTGTTTTTAAGAATTTTAAATTTCATCCTGAGTTTTTGGAAAACCAGATCTGGAACTATTGCTTTTTGAATGCAGGATTAAAGATCGTTTTCAATGGTAAGACATATGTAAGTAAGAATGGGTTACTTGATCTGTTGCAACGCAAAACCAATGAAGATGAGATCCGTTACCCGATCGTCCATTTAAAGGGAGATGACATTGAAGTTGCCATCTCGCATACAAATGAATATGGCGAAGACATCTACAGTTTTGTAAACGGGCAGCATACGACACAGGGGGGCACACACCAACAGGCATTCCGCGAAGCCTATGTAAAAACCATTCGTGATTTTTATAGAAAGGATTATGATGCTGCAGACATAAGAACCGGAATCGTGGCTGCTATATCTGTTCGGGTGGTTGAACCAGTTTTTGAGAGTCAGACAAAGACGAAATTGGGTTCGGTGAATGTAGCCGAAGGGGGACCGAGCATGAGAAATTTTATCGGTGATTTTTTTGCAAAAGAGCTTGATAACTTTTTGCACAAGCATCCAACGACAGCAGAAGAACTAAAGAAAAGAATTGAACAAAGTGAAAGAGAGAGAAAGGAGCTTTCAGGAATAAAGAAGCTGGCCAATGAAAGAGCCAAAAAAGCAAATCTTCATAACCGCAAGCTGCGTGACTGCCGTTATCATTTAAATGATGAACCGCCAAATAAAGGAAGGGAAGAATTTGTAGCAAAGCTTAATGAGTCGACGATCTTTATTACTGAAGGTGACAGCGCCAGTGGGTCAATTACCAAATCAAGAAATGTAGAAACGCAGGCCGTATTTAGTTTGCGTGGTAAACCACTGAATTGTTTTGGTCTTACAAAAAAAGTGGTGTACGAAAATGAGGAGTTCAATTTGTTGCAACATGCATTGAATATTGAAGAGGGGCTGGAAGGGCTGCGTTATAATAATGTGGTGATCGCTACAGATGCCGACGTGGATGGTATGCATATTCGCTTGCTTTTAATGACGTTCTTTCTTCAATTTTTTCCTGACCTCGTCAAGCATGAGAAAGTATATGTGCTGGAAACGCCGTTGTTCCGTGTGAGAAATAAACAGGAAACAATTTATTGTTATAGTGAAGAAGAAAAAGCTACTGCGACCAAAAAGCTTGGAGGTAAGCCGGAGATCACACGATTCAAAGGTTTGGGAGAGATCAGTCCTGATGAATTTTCATTATTCATCGGTGCCGATATGCGCAAGCAATTGATGCGTTTGGAGCATGGTGATCATATACAGCAATTGCTGGAATATTATATGGGTAAGAATACACCCGAAAGGCAGGAGTTTATTATTGAGAACTTGAAAATTGAAATGGATAAGGTGGGGGAAGGTGCGATTGAGTTAAATTAATAATTAAAAATTAATAATTAAAAATTAAAAATTCTTGAAGGCAGAAAATGTTATACTGGATAAAAGCTTCAAGTTCGGGTTGCGGATTTTGAAACTATATCTTCATTTAAGGAAAAAGAAAGTTGATGCGGGGTTGTGTTCTCAAATTTTGGATAGCGGTACTTCAATCGGTGCAAACATTGAAGAGGCAGTCGGTGGTTCATCAAGAAAAGATTTTATCAATAAACTGCAAATCGCTTATCGGGAAGCAAGAGAAACGAGATACTGGCTGAGGTTATTAAGGGAAAGCGAAATCCTGGATAAGAAACTTGCTGATTCCTTTTTAAAAGATTGTGAGGAATTAATTGCAATACTCACTGCAATATTGAATTCATCTAAAGTAAGAAATTCTTAATTATTTATTTTTAATTCTTAATTACAACTGACAAAGCTTGACATGATGAGGAAATTAGATCGGTTGAGATTATTGAAAGAAGGGGAGATTTTAGAAAGGAAACCTGCCGTTTCCTTTTTAAAGGACTGTGACGAAATAATTGCAATACTCACTGCTATATTGAATTCATCAAAAGGAAGAAATTCTTAATTATTAATTTTTAATTCTTAATTACCCCTGACAAAACTTGACATAATAAGGAAATCGAAATCACTATTCATGAAGTGGAGGCTTCATGGGATTTTTGAACCATTTACTGGATTTTTTTTGAATGCTTATTACATGAGCAAGCTGAGCAAGTGGCGAAGCAAAACAACAGTGAATGGGTACAATGATTGGTACCAGGGTGAATGGGATTATAGCAAGAGGTTAAAATTATATGAAGAAGTAAGTAAAGCCGAAAGGTTGGATGTTGCATCAATGGATTATTTTGAATTTGGGGTTTGTGGCGGTCATTCGTTTAAATGGTGGTTGGAACATAATAAAAATGCGAACTCAAAATTTTACGGTTTTGATACATTTGAGGGGTTACCTGAAGATTTTGGTCCCTTTGCAAAAGGCTCGATGGCAGTTGCATTGGAAACTTTGAATATCAACGACCCGAGAGCCTGTTTTTATAAAGGGCTTTTCCAGGAGACATTAGTTCCTTTTTTGGATCAGTATGAAAGCAACAAGAAGAAATTGATTCATTTAGATGCAGACCTGTTCAGTGCCACTATATTTTCGTTATCACAATTATATCGTTTTCTCAATGATGGCGATATTCTGCTATTCGACGAATTTGCAGTGCCAAAACATGAATTCATGGCGTTTAAGATATTTACCGAAAGCTTCTATGTGAATTATGAAGTGATCGGCGCCGCAAATAATTATTTATTCCTGGCGGTAAAAATAAAAAACCCCTAATTCCCCTAAAGGGGACTTTGTAAGAATCTCTTTCCCTGAGAGATTTTTAGTTAGGGTGATTGATAACTCAATCAATATTCATCATGAGGGATGGTGAAAAGCTCCGCCCGAGGCGGATTTGGGGTATGATACACATAGTTTTTCAACAGGCAGATGTAAACCTGCTGAATGAAACAATGAAGTTGGATGAGTCTTTACAGGGTGAAGTTATTGAGATCAAGGATGAATGGGGTGTGGGACCATTAAAAGATATCGATACCGAAGACGGTTGGCAGGCGAGAATAAATTGGTGGAAAGAATTATTGGTTGGCTCACCATACGAAAAGGTTGTCGGCACTTTTGATGACAGGGAAACCGCAAAAGCTATAAAAGAAAAGCTGGAGGCTGATGAAACATTGGAAGCATGGATATGGATGGGACAAAATCAGCATGATGTCACCGGCTATTATTGGCTGCTGCCACAATTAAAAACGTACCAGGGAAGAATCATGATCTTATACCTGAACAATCTTCCATTCATAAATGAGAAAGGGCAATTGTTCTATCCCTGGAATGTTCACGATATACTTCCAAAAGAAGCGGTGAAAGCAAAAAAACTGGCAAGACCAATTACTTTAAGTGAGTTTGAAGTTGATCCCGATGAATGGAAAAAGCTAAGTGATGAAAATGCGACGGTCAGAATATTAGAAGGCGGCAAAAAGATCGTTGCAAAAGAGGAATCTTTTTATGACAGCGAGATATTAAAAAATATCACACCCGATTGGCAAAAAGCAACAAGAGTATTGACAAATACCCTGCACCGCATGAAAATAAAAACCGGCGACGTATTCGTCATGTGGCGAATGAAGCAGCTGATCAAGGCAGGAAAGATCGAAACCATGGGCAATGTAGAAGGAGGATGGAAGGAGTTTGATGTTCGTAAGCCGGGAAGTCAATCGACAGAAACAGGGGCATCTTTGGAAACAATCAATACTCAATAATCAATACTCAATTTTCAAGTATTAAGAAACTCATTTAATATGCCTGATAAAGTTTATGATCTTGAAGATAGATTTGTTGAATTTGCAGCAAGGGTAATAGATGTTGTTGAATCCTTGCCGAACACAAGAGCGGGGAATTATTTGGCAGGGCAATTAATTCGTTGTGGCCTGGCGCCAGCTTTATTGTACGGCGAAGCCCAAAGTGCAGAATCGAGGGATGATTTTATTCACAAAATGAAGATTATTGTAAAGGAGTTAAAAGAATCCAGGGTTTGTCTTAAGTTGATAATAAGAAAGCAAATGATTAAGCCGGTTAGTCGGTTAAACAATTTGAAGGATGAATGCGAGGAATTGATCAGAATAATTTCAAAAAGCATTGATACAGCAAGGAAGAATAATAAGAAAGGCAACCAATAGTTGAGCATTGAGTATTGATTATTGAATGTTGAATATTTATATTATTGAAGTCTATGTCCAAAAAACTAGTATCCCAAATCCAAAACAACGAGGCCGGCCTTCCGGGTCAGTACAGAACCTGGTTTCTTGATTATGCATCTTATGTTATCCTGGAAAGAGCAGTTCCCGCCATAGAGGATGGATTAAAGCCTGTTCAGCGCCGCATCCTTCATGCAATGAAAGAAATGGATGATGGCCGTTTCAATAAGGTAGCAAATGTGATCGGACAAACCATGCAATATCATCCGCATGGTGATGCAAGTATCGGCGATGCATTGGTAAATATCGGGCAAAAAGATCTTTTGATCGATACGCAAGGTAATTGGGGTGATGTTAGAACAGGTGACGATGCAGCCGCCCCAAGATATATTGAAGGTCGTTTAAGCAAATTTGCACTGGAAGTTGCTTTTAATAATAAGACAACCGAATGGCAGCTGAGCTATGACGGTAGAAAAAATGAACCCGTTACATTGCCAATGAAGTTTCCTTTATTGCTGGCACAGGGGGCGGATGGGATTGCGGTTGGTCTCGCAACTAAAATTCTTCCACATAATTTCTGCGAGCTGATCGATGCATCGATAAAATACCTGCGTGGAAAAAGATTTGAGCTTTACCCGGACTTTCAAACCGGCGGCCAGGTAGATGTGGATGACTATAACCAGGGAAAACGTGGTGGCAAAGTAAAAGTAAGGGCGCATATAGAAGAGCTTGATAAAAGAACGGTGGTGATCAGAAGTGTTCCTTATGGCGTTACGACCACCCAAATAATGGATTCAATTGTAAAAGCAAACGACCAGGGTAAGATCAGGATAAAAAAAGTAACAGATAATACCGCTGCTGAAGTAGAGATACAAGTTGACCTGGCTCCGGGTATTTCGCCGGATCTCACGATTGATGCATTGTACAAGTTTACCGATTGCGAGATCTCCATTTCTCCCAATGCCTGTGTGATCGTTGATCAAAAGCCACAGTTTCTTGGTGTAAATGATCTGCTGAAACTTTCTACAGATAAGACAAAAGATCTGCTTGAACAGGAATTAAAAATAAGATTGGCCGAGCTGCAGGAGAAATGGCATTATACTTCTCTTGAAAGAATATTCTTTGAAGAAAAGATCTATAAGGAACTTGAGAAAAAGCATGCAACATGGGAGAAGGTGTTGGAGGCAATTGATGAAGCATTTAAACCGTTTAAGAAACAATTAAAGAGAGCTATTACAAGAGAAGATATCGTTAAACTTACTGAAAAGCCTGTAAGGAGGATCTATAAACTCGATATCGATGAATTAAATGAACAGATCAAAGGATTAGAAGCAGACATCAAACAAGTGAAGCATGATCTTGCCAATCTTGTTGATTATGCCGTTGCCTATTTTGAAAATCTCTTAAAGAAATACGGCAAGGACAGGGAAAGAAAAACGGAGATCAAAACCATCGAAGTAATCGAAGCCAAGCAGGTAGCGATTGCCAATACTCGTTTATACATGAACCGGGAAGACGGATTTATTGGTACAAGCCTCCGCAAGGATGAATTTGTTGTGGAGTGCAGCAATCTTGATGATATTATCGTATTTACAAAAGGGGGTATAATGAAAGTAGTGAAAGTGGGAGAGAAGACGTATATCGGGAAAGATATTTTGCACGCCGCCGTTTTTCAAAAGAACGATGAGCGCACTACTTACAATATGATCTATATGGATGGCTCGAACGGCAGAAGTTTTGCGAAGAGATTTAACGTTACGGGTGTCACAAGAGATAAAGAGTATTTTGTTGCAAAAGAACATGAGAAGAGTAAGGTTCATTATTTGAGTGTAAACCCAAATGGCGAAGCAGAAGTGGTAAGAATTGTTTTGACGCCGGGCAGTAAAGCTCACAAGAAAGAGTTTGAATTCAATTTTGCCGAGCTGGAAATTACAGGAAGAGCCAGTAAAGGAATTACTGTAACGAAATACCCGATAAAGTCCGATGGTGTAAAATTGAAAGAAGCCGGTAAGTCAACGATAGCGGGTAAAAAGTTTTGGTATGACGATCAATTCGGAAGATTGAACGCGGATGAAAAGGGACAATATCTTGGAATGTTTGATGCGGAAGATAGGATCCTTGTTGTTTACAACGACGGCAATTATGAAATAACTGACCAGGAACTCACACAAAAACTCGATGCAGAAAAAGTATTGCTGATCGAAAAATTTGATCCTGAAAAGATTGTCACTGCGGTGTATGCAGACATGGATAAGAAACAATACATGGCAAAACGATTTAGGATCGAAACAACTACTTTAAAGAATAAATTTCTTTTCATTAAAGAAGGGGAAGGAAATTATGTGGAGGCTGTTACTACTGATGCCGAACCAATATTAGCTGTACAGCAGGGTCGAGGTGCACAAATAAGAAAAGGAAAAATGAAATTGGAAAAAGCGGTAGAGTTATCGGGTTGGAGAACGGTGGGAACAAGATTGCTGGATTATAGTAAGAGCGTTGAAATGGAATGGGTAAAACCCAAGGGGGATAGCAAACAACCTGAGTTGTTTTAAACCGCTAACCCGGTTGAAAAAAATGAACTTTCTACGGCGTTAATATTTTACCTCTGACAATTCCATTTGTTACCTGGATACTGCTGCTGCCATCAGAGCGATAAAGTTTGCAATTGAAAGTGGCTTTGAATATTTTTCCAGAAGTTCCGTCAGTGTTATCGACCAATTCCACTATTTTAAAATTGCTTGTTGATGGTTGTGTGCCTGTCTCAGAGAACCAGGTAATGCCATTCTCATCAATATAATCAATGGACGCCCCATCAATTGTTGCACTGCTAACATCACTATAGCCATAGGTGTAGTCTCCCAGTTTAATCATGCCATTCCTTTCGGCCTGGTTGGGGTCATGAGTAAAGTATTTTAAGACATGCACCCATACTGAGTTTTTCGTTGGCTCAAGCGGGTCAAGTAAGACTGTTCCTTCGTAAATATCATAATCAGATGACCCAATTGAGCTGGATGGCTGTGATGTACCACATCCATAACGGCTGCTAAGGTCATCTGCTTCAAATTTTATAAGTTTTCCGTTTATGGTGGCGATAAAGTAATAGGGATATGTTGAGGTATTGCCGCCATTATTATCTATTTCTCCGGATGCTTCTTTCTGGCATGATGATAATATTGCAAAAAACAAAATAGTAAGGAAAATAAGTTTTGTTTTCATAAAATGTTATGGATTAGTTGTTTTTATGATCGTTATTTTTTAGCGTAACAGTAAATAGGGTTTCGCCGCCGCCAGAATTCACATTGATCTCACCATCATGCATCTTAATAATTCTTTTTGCCATCGGAAGTCCTAAGCCAAAACCGTCCGTCGCCCTGTCTTTTTGCAATCGATAAAACGGCAGGAAAATATTTTCAATCTCATCTTCGCTGATTTCAGCGCCTTTATTCATAATGGATATGATGATCCTTCCATTTTTGACAAATAATGAAACATATGCATGGTAATTGATGGAATATTTACACGCATTGAGAATAATATTTTTCAAAGCAATTTCTAAAAGTTCATCATTGCCGGGAATCACAAGTTTTTCCGGGTTATCGGGAAGGTTATCAAAGTCAAGCAATACAGAATAGCCATTTTTAATCCTGCTTATTTCGGAAGATATGCGTAACAATATTTCATCAACACGTATTGGTTTGATCTCGATACCTGAATTGGTGCCAGAGGCTTTGGCAAATTCTAATAAAGTATAAGTGAGCTTATTGAGGTGCTTAATATCCTGTTGGACAGAATTCATAACTACTTTGTATTCCTGTGGAGTTCTTTCTCGTTGAAGAGATATTTCCAACTGGCTCGAAATCGATGCAAGTGGAGTTGATAATTCATGTGACGCATTTGCTATAAAGCGGCTCTGTGTTTCAAAACTTGCCTGCAGCCGGTTAAGGAGTTTGTTTAGTGTCCTGGCTAAATAATTCATTTCATCATCCGCTTTCCCTGTATGAATCCTCTGGATGAGATTTTGCGCTGAGATCTCGTTCACTTCATGGGCGATCAAACCAAGCGGTTTAAGAAGTCCTCTTGAAAATAGATAACCCGATATAAGTGTTACTACGAGGCCACCAAAAAAAGTAATTAAAAGAATGGAAAAAAGCTCCCGCAAGTTTTCATGGCCAAATATGTCGTAAGCTGCCGCAACAATAACAAAGTCATTGACACCGGTTTTATAATTGTACAAAACAACATCCTTTTCGTTAAGATGAGAGTATAATTTCTTTTTTGAACGTACTTCCTCAATTTTATTCAATTTAAGATTTACAACATCCGCTTCATCATCATTGAAGGAGTATATCTTTCTATTGGACAGATCGTAAGCCTGGATGGTTTTACGCGTAAAGGAAATAGCTGTTAAGGAATCGATCTTACTGATGATCTCCGGTCTGAAATACTCTTTTCTGCTTAGAAAGTTTCCGGTGGTGATGGCAAGGTTTGTTAATCTTGATTCAATATACTTTTCCCTCTTATCGACGGAAATCAAATAGATCGTCGTTAATGCTAAGCTTAGTATACAAAATACGATCGTTGCAAACAGTAAAGTTATTTTAAGACGAACTGGCATTTGCTTCGGTATCTTTTAGAATATAACCCATGCCCACAAGCGTATGTATCAATTTCACATCAGATATTTTGTCAACCTTATTACGCAGGTAGTTTATATAAACATCAATGACGTTTGTGTTGCTTTCAAAATCATTTTGCCAAACATGATGTGCAATTTCCTGCCTTGAGATGATCTTGTTCTTATGTCGGAGCAGGTATTCCAAAAGCCTGAGTTCTTTTGAAGTAAGGTTGATCTGCTTGTTATTCCTGGTTACTTCCATTGCATTAATGTCCATTATAAGATCTCCTGCCATTAATAATTCTTTTTCAGTGGATCTATCAAATACCGGACGTTTCAGGAACACCTTTATTTTCATCAGGAGCTCTTTAAACTCGAAGGGCTTAATGACATAATCATCTGCGCCAAGTTGGTAGCCTTTTACTTTATCGTCCAAAGTATTTTGCGCAGTAAGAAAAATGATCGGCGTATCAGGATTAAGTGTCCTGATATTTTTACACAGTTCGTAACCATTGAGAGCGGGCAGATTGATGTCAAGAATTACAAGATCGTATTTATTTTCCCGGAACAGGTTATAGCCGTAAGCGCCGTTGTAAGCCACGTCGGCAGTATAGCCATGTTCAGAAAGTCCGAATTGCAGCGTATTTGCAATCTTCCTTTCATCTTCTACGATTAAAATTCTTTCGGTTTTCATAAGGTAAGTCAATGATATACATTATCAGAAAATTGTATTCTTTTATTTTGTTTTTAGTCTTTTATATGATGTTTGTCCAATTTTTATAATGTCATCGTCACCATTTTTTTCAATTATGAGTTTTTCAGGGATCTTTCCGTCTGACCATTTAATGGTTAATGTTCTTAATGCAGCATCATACTCATAGTCTCCTTTGAAATTGAACCTTGGCTTGCTGTTAATTGTTGAATTATAAATAATGGTATTGTCTTTATTGATCTGGATATAATTGTCTTCAAATGATATAAAGCGATTGATCTCCGGGTCATCACTATACATTTTGTATTTGCCCAATGCAGGCGATGTTTGAGCAGTATTATTTGCACAACCAATTGCAAGCATGGGTAAAACCATTAATAAAAAGCCCTGCCTGACCAAGCGGCTTAGTGTAGTAATCATAAGTATAAATTAAGGGTAAAAATAGTATTTGCACATGGGTACTACAATCGAAAAGTTTCGATGTTTAGCTATTGATTTTACTTAGGAATTATCTCAAGGTATCAATATTATTTCAAGACGATACAAGCATTACGCGTGACGATCCTTGCTGAATGGGTAGCCTAGGGATGAAGCATAGATAAGGCGTGCCAGGAGTGTAAAACAGGTATAAATACTATAAACCAAGTAGTCTGATGCTTTATTGCTCCCGGATGACGGGAATCTATTCCGATTTTTATCGGAAAGAAGTACTCTGATCCTTTATTAGCTTCAATGATGAGAACAGGCTGCCTAATTGAAATGGGATAATGAAGTTTGACCGACTTCTTTTTTTGCGTATGGATCTGTGTGACAAAATGCCATTGCTTAAAGACATATTCAAAGCACACATTTTAATAACAATTAATTAAAGCCATGATAACAAATGGCATCTCCAGATTAAAATGGGATTAGAAATGTATTAATTCGTATTAATACTATTCAATGAATCATATTTTGTTTTCACATTTGTATCCCATTAGATTTAAAAATAGATTTCTTTCAATCGCCACTTCGGTTAACGCGAATCTATTGACCCACGAATCCTCTGAACAACTAAGACTTCCTCCATTATCCTCTCAGTGTATGTAATCGTTACAGTAATGCTGTGATCAACAAGTAAATAATATCTAATTGTAAATAGATCAACTATAATATATAAATTTTTTAACCCCTTTTTTTAATATTAAACATTTACTTTATGAGAAAATTTTCATGGCTTTTAGCCATTGCAATCCCTATTCTTATCGTAAGCTGCCAGAAAGATTCAAAAGAACTCCCTGCTGAAGACGAAATTGTAACAGGTACTACTGGAAATGGCGCACCAAGTGGTGCACATTACAACCTCAACATCATCGGTGTTCCAAAAGACAAAAACCCCGATTTCAGCGGCGGAAATGGTCGCAGAATTTTTGTCCCCTTAGTGGGTAAAACAAAGATCCTTTTAAAAGAAGGTGAATTTGATGTATTGGATGCAAACGGTACTGATGGGACAGCTGCTTTCCAATTACCAGAACCAGATGCTGGTGATGATGGTGTAACAGATTATTCAGTTTTCGTTCGCGGACTTGGTAAACCAGGTGGAAGCGCTTTGATGTATTCTTGTTATTTCGATCAGCAAACTGCTACCGAATATTGCAGCACGGGCGAGCAATTTACGGTAGAGATTGGGGCTCACGGCAACAATAACAAGTTCACTAACGTAACTAACCAGTTATTGTACGTATGGGCTGATACTGATGGTGATGGTGATCTGGACAGAACTGAACTATTCGCCGATCCATTGGATGAGTACTACTGGTATTATGACAACAACGGTTTGAAACTTGCTCAATTAAGATTCTATCCAAATGTTGGCACAGAGGTTTGGGCAGATCCAGAATAAATCTTTTGCAAATTGTGTCCGTAAGATTTATGGAAATTCAAAGAGCTCCTTCTTATGAAGGAGTTCTTTGCTTTTATGTTGACTTGATTTTTTTTCGAATTTTTATAGTGGCGCTTTTTTCAAGGCTACTGGTCAGCCTTATTTCATAGCGTTTTTTTCCATCATCTACGATCATTAATGCCGTGTTTGGAGGAATGGACCCGAGGTTGTCTGCAAACATTGTAATCTCATTTACTTCTTTTGAAGGGTCCAACGGAATATCGAAGTGAACAGACTTTGTTGTCAGTATCCGGTTAAATGCGATCAACTTGTCGTTTAAGAAAACAGAGATAGAATCCCCGTCTATTTCACCGTTGTCATAAAAATCAACTTTTATAGAATCAGTTTCAACTGTCAATTCTTCTGCAACCACTTTTTCTCTTTCTTTGTATTGATTGCTGACAACATAATTAACCACATTTCTTGGCTGAATTTTTACGGCAGCGACAGTATCCTCTTCACCGGGTCTCCAAACCTGGTAGGTTTCCCTCAATATTTTGATTGCATGTTTTACCGAATCCTGTTTGAGTGAATCTGTATTTAACGTAAGTGTAAAGAGTATCTCCGGGCACGTGTACTTGTATTCAGGCTTACTTAAAAAAGATCCCTTGAGCACGGAGTTTACCTGCGAGACCCTTAGTGTTGCGGCAAAATTCATTGCACAGTCCACATCGCGGTTATAATAAGACCCGTAATAGGAAACGGGAATATTTGAAATATAAACAAGTCTGGTGGCGGAATTATACGTGCCGCGCACAGGTATGCTGCGATAAGTGTTTTTAAAAAAATAGTTGAGTACTCCTTTTACGTTGTTGTGATCCTGTTCCAGTATCAATTCAACAAGATAATTGCTGTAAGTATTTCTCAGTTTCACATTGGCTGCCCCGTACCAATAGCCTGCCGGCGATTGAGAAAAAGCTTGCAGAGAAAGCAGTAACCCAATGTAGAGAAACGGTTTTTTCATGGACGGGCGAATTATTCAAAAACTGTGCTCAGGTATAACGCGGTTTTACACGAAAAATTACCTGAATGTGAATATCAAATAGCGAAAGAAATCAAATAAGTTGGCATTGTGTGCAGGTTCTCTCCGCTTAGACGGAGGGGTCACCGGGAGTAGCGTTTCATTTCTCTCTCCACATCACGTTTTTTGATGGTTTCCCGTTTGTCATGGAGTTTTTTGCCTTTGCCAAGCCCGATCTCAACTTTAATTAAATTCTTTTCATTAAAAAATATCCGGAGGGGGATCAATGTGTATCCTTTTTCTTTCAGTTTCCCTTCTATTTTATTGATTTCTCTTTTTTGCAAAAGCAATTTCCTGTCTCTTAAGGGATCATGATTGTTAACAGTGCCGTGAGAATACTCTGCGATATGTAAACTTTTCAGCCAGATCTCACCTTTATGGATGATACTATAACTATCGTTGAAGCTTGCTTTACCTTCTCTTAAAGATTTCACTTCAGTTCCTGTCAATACAATGCCGGCGACATATTTATTGTCGAAAAAATATTCGTGAAATGCAGAGCGGTTTTTAATTTCCATGACTTGCGCTGGCTGAATGGCTCCAGCCTGAAGGCTGGAGATAACAAATTTAATTCTTAAAGAACCACAGCACTTTCGAGATCTTATCTTTCAATTCTTTTCTTGGAACGATAAAATCGAGAAAGCCATGCTCCAGGATGAATTCGCTGCGTTGAAAGCCGGGAGGCAGGTCTTTTTTAATGGTCTCTTTTATAACTCTGGGACCTGCGAACCCGATCAATGCACCGGGCTCCGCAATATTCAGATCACCCAACATGCCAAAGGAAGCGGAGATGCCACCAAATGTTGGGTCCGTTAAAAAGGAGATATAAGGAAGTTTTGCATCACTGAGTTGGGAAAGCTTGCCACTGGTTTTTGCAAGCTGCATCAGGGAAAAAGCGCTTTCCATCATTCGTGCTCCACCGCTTTTTGAAATGACCATATAGGGCATTTTATGCTGGATACAATAATCAACTGCCCTTGAAAACTTTTCTCCCATCACACTACCAAGACTGCCGCCAATAAATTCAAAATCCATACAGGCGATCACGATTCCATGCCCGCCTATGTTTCCAACTGCCACCCGCATTGAATCTTTCAGATCAGTTTTATTCCAGATCTCCTCAAGCCTTTTTTTGTATGGTTTCAGGTCGGTGAATTCCAAATAGTCTTTGCTTCGGATATTTTCAAAAAGCTCCGTGTACTGATAATCGTCAAAAAGGATGGAATAATATTCTTCGCTGCCGATACGATGATGATAATTACATTTTGGACAAACAAAAAGATTTTCCTTCAATTCATTGGAAGTACAGATAAAATTACATTCGGGGCACTTGGTCCACAAGCCCTCCGGTGTTTCCTTTTTTTCATGCGTACCCGTCAAAATCCCCTTTCTTATTCGTTTAAACCAGCTTGTCCTTGTCGATTCTTTGCCTTCTTCACCAGCCAGGTTGGAATCAAAATCTTCTACCTGTTTTGCCATGCAAAAAGTTTTGAGTGGTCACAAATATAGGGAATCTGAAATAGGAAGGTTGAGTGTGAAAGTGAACGAGTGTTATTATGATTTCAGTCCCGCCTTTGGCGGGATCCCCTGATCAACTTTCCGGATCCAAATAAAAATGCCTCGTAACGTTAAGAGGCATTTTTATTCAACATAAAGGCAAGCAGCAAGAGAAATCAATTATTAGGTGCACCTGCATCTACCCAACAGATAATAGAATTTTTTTGTGCCGTGGTCAGGCTTCCGGTTTTTGGCATTGTGCCATTCGCAACAGCCGTTTTGATGGTAAGTCTTGCGTTAAATATTTGCGTATAAGTGAGCAGTGGACCGGGTCCATTCGAACTGCCAGCACCATGACAGGTAGCATCTGTGGCACAAGTTGCCTGTATAATCGGATTAACATTGGCCGCAAATGCACTTGCAACACCAGTACAATTGACGGTGCTTCCACCGCCACCGCCACCTCCATTACCACCGCTACCACCATCATCACCGCCCTTACTGCACGACACAATCAAGAGAAATGCTCCTAAAATGGCCACTATGCTTTTTTTCATAATCATGTTTTTACTGATTGCGGGATTTTTTTTCATAATCGGTATTTAAGAAAGAAAAGTTGCCACAATTAGCCTGATTTTATGCACAGGAAGCCAAAAAAAACCCGGCTCGTAATGAGACGGGTTTCTTAAAGGGTGATCTTATTCTCAGGCAATCGTGATGTCATTATCCAAATACACGTCCTGGATTGCGTTCAATATCTCTACACCATCCTTCAATGGCCGTTGAAATGCTTTGCGTCCGCTGATCAATCCCATACCGCCCGCTCTTTTGTTGATCACTGCGGTTGTCACAGCTTCTGCCATGTCGCTTGCACCGGATGATGCACCGCCGGAGTTAATTAACCCGGCACGACCCATATAGCAATTAGCAACCTGGTAGCGGCAAAGATCTATTGGATGATCAGAAGTTAGTTCTGAATAAATTCTGGAATCATTTTTTCCATAGGCAGACTCTTTTGTATTCAACGCAAGATAACCTCCGTTGTTCTCCGGAAGTTTTTGCTTGATTATATCGGCTTCAATGGTTACGCCAAGATGATTCGCCTGTCCTGTGAGATCGGCTGATACGTGAAAATCTTTTTCTTTCGTTTTAAATGCAGGGTTTCTCAAATAACACCAGAGAATGGTTGCCATTCCAAGTTCATGTGCCATTTCAAAGGCCTTTGCCACTTCCTGTATCTGTCTTGTTGATTCCTCGCTTCCAAAATAAATGGTGGCGCCAACAGCAGCAGCTCCTAAATTCCAACATGCTTTAATGGATGCAAACATTACCTGGTCAAATTTATTTGGGTAAGTAAGAAACTCGTTGTGATTAATTTTTACAATAAAAGGAATTTTGTGAGCATACTTTCTCGATAAGAAACCTAAGCCTCCATAAGTAGTGGCGACTGCATTACACCCGCCTTCAATTGCCAGCTTTATGATGTTTTCGGGATCAAAATAAATTGGGTTTTTTGCAAATGATGCACCACCGCTGTGTTCGATACCCTGGTCAACCGGAAGAATAGAAAGATAACCCGTATTTGCAAGCCGGCCGGTACCATACATCAGTTGAAGATTACGTAATACCTGTGGATTTCTGTCACTTTTTATCCAAATGCGATCCACAAAATCAGGTCCGGGCAAATGAATTTTTTCTTTAGAAATTGTTTTGCATTCATGGTTTAACAGATATTCGGCTTTATCGCCGAGAAGTTCGGTGAGCTTATTTGCCGCAACAGTGAGCATACTTTTGGATTTAGGAGTTGAATGATAAGTTAGGCTAATGCTAACGATTGTTTGGCAAAGGTAAGGGCAACCAAATTCAAGTTGAAACGAAAATTATCTTGACGCTGGCTTTTTTTCAGCGGCTTTTTTAGCATCAATTGCTGCCTGGATAGTCAGGATGAAATCTCTGATGGCAATGGTCTTTGAAGTCACACCTTCTATTTTTATTAATCTGCTATAGTCTGCCGCTTGTTTCGACAGCATGTCGACAAGCTCGGGTAGATCTGATTGTTGTAATTCTTCAACCGTTGGAGGCGTCAAAAACATAAAGTCACTGCAACAAAAATCATGCATCCATGCCACTTTGATGCGGGGACAATAATATTTTTTTATTCACGACTTGTTTTAATGAGGGTAATACGTGGCGATGAGAAATTTTTTACCCAAACAAATCACTGCTCAGATACCGGTCGCCCCGGTCGCAAGTAATGAAGACGATGACGCCGGATTCGATTTCGTTTGCTAATCGAATAGCAGCCGATGCCGCACCGCCACTACTCATACCGGCAAATATTCCTTCGACTTTGGCTAATTGACGAGCCATTGATGTTGCTTCTTTTTGGGATACGTCCATTACCCGGTCCACTCTTTCCGGCTCAAAAATTTTGGGTAAGTATTCTTTCGGCCATCGCCGAATGCCCGGAATAGACGATTCTTCGGTTGGCTGACAACCGATGATTTGAATAGAGGAATTCTTTTCTTTAAAAAATCTTGAGCAACCCATGATCGTCCCGGTTGTTCCCATTGAGCTGACAAAATGGGTGATACTTTGATTGGTATCTCTCCATATTTCAGGTCCTGTGGTTTTATAATGCGCTTTATAGTTATCAGGATTTGAAAATTGGTTCAGAATAAAATACTCACCGGTTGCTGCTTTTTCTTCAGCATAATCGCGACAGATCTCTATATTATCAAGCAAGATGACTTTTGCACCAAACGCTTCCATTGTCAACGTTCTCTCTTTCGTAGAAGTTGATGGCATCACTAATTCGATTTCGAGATCATACAATCTGGCAATCATTGCTAAGGCGATGCCGGTGTTACCGCTTGTTGCTTCAATTAATTTAGTCCCTGGTTTTAGATCACCTCTTTCTAACGCAGACCGGATCATATTCAATGCAGGTCGGTCTTTTACACTGCCGCCCGGATTATCACCTTCCAGCTTTGCAAACATTCTCACATTTGAATTCGGATTTAATTTCTTTATTTCCACCATAGGTGTATTGCCAACCAAATCAATAATGCTTGCCATGATCAGGATTTAATTTGTTCTACAACTTCAATATCGGGGCGATGATAAACCGTAGAGCAGGAGGGGACACTTTTCGTTAGCCATACATTACCGCCAATGATACTATTGTGACCAATGACGGTTTCTCCGCCAAGAATTGTTGCACCGGAATAAATGATCACATGATCCTCAACCGTTGGATGTCTTTTTACAGAAGCCATGGATTTATCTACACTTAATGCACCCAGTGTAACGCCCTGGTAAAGTTTTACATGATCTCCAATGATAGTTGTTTCGCCGATAACGATGCCGGTACCATGATCAATAAAAAAGTATTCGCCAATTTCAGCACCCGGGTGAATATCGATACCCGTTTTTGAATGAGCATATTCAGTAATGATTCGGGGTAACAAAGGAATAGTAAGATCAAGCAATGCATGTGCTATCCGGTAAAAAGAAATTGCATAAAAGCCCGGGTAAGCTCTTATAATTTCAAACCTTGTTCGTGCTGCAGGGTCACCAGCCAACAGGGCTTCAATATCCGTGTTTAAGATTCTATGTAGTTCAGGAATGCTTTTGAAGAAATGATCGGCTTTATCATTATTATTATTATTGCCGGTCCCGTTGCAGCCGCTTGTTGCATTTAATAAATTAATAAGTTCAGTTTTAAGCTCCCTAAATTTTGCTTCCACTTCATGCTCTGATGCAAGATTTATATCGGATCTTTCAGGAAACAAGAGGCAGATCAGGTCATTTACCCATGTTGCTATTTCTTCGTTTGGTGGGACTGTTTCGGTTTCTTTTTGCTGTTGATAAATTAATTTGTAAAATTCTTTTTCCATGCGTTTTGTTTGATGGGGATGCGTACATAAAATTATTGTATTTATCACACCGGTGTGGTAGACTGTTGTATTAATTGTTTCCTAAATAAGAAAAAAATCCCCGCAACACTATGCAGGGATTAGGAAAACTTCTATAGCTCCTTTAAGCATTCCTGTTAATACAGTTCAGATCTTCGAATGCTGCTTCCAGTCGTCTTACAAACGACTCCTCACCTTTGCGAAGCCATACGCGGGGATCGTAATATTTTTTATTGGGTTTATCTTCTCCTTCGGGATTGCCTAATTGCCCCTGCAGATAACCTTCATTCTTTTTATAGTTATTTAATACCCCATCCCAAAAAGCCCATTGCAGATCGGTATCAATATTCATTTTAATAGCACCATAACTTATCGCTTCACGGATCTGGTGCTGTGGAGAGCCGCTTCCGCCATGAAATACAAAATAAACAGGCTGGGATCCGGTCTTTAATTCTCTTTCTAGATAATCCTGGCTGTTCTTTAAAATGATGGGTCGCAATTCCACGTTACCAGGTTTATATACTCCATGCACATTGCCAAAGGCTGCTGCTACAGTAAACATTTTTCCAACCTTGCTTAGTTCTTTAAATGCATAAGCCACATCTTCTGGTTGAGTATAGAGCTTTGAATTTTCGACATCACTGTTGTCAACGCCATCTTCTTCTCCTCCTGTAACGCCGAGCTCAATTTCAATTCCCATTCCCAGTGGTTTCATTCTTTTAAAAAATTCCACAGAAGTTTGAATATTTTCTTCGATCGGTTCTTCGCTCAGGTCCAGCATATGTGAGCTAAAAAGTGGTTGTCCTTTTTCTTTAAAATATTGTTCACCCGCATCGATTAATCCGGTTATCCACGGTAACCATTTTTTTGCAGCATGGTCAGTATGCAATACGACCGGAACACCATAATATTTTGCTACATTATGAATATGCAATGCGCCGGAAATACCACCTGAAATATTCGCCTGTAGTTTATCATTGGGCATTCCTTTGCCAGCGATGAACTGTGCTCCTCCATTTGAGAATTGTATGATAACCGGTGACTTTACTTTTGCAGCAGTTTCAAGAGTTGCATTAATCGTATTCGTTCCAATTGTGTTTACGGCAGGTAATGCGAATCGGTTTTTCTTGGCGTCGTTATAAAGTGTTTCTAATTCTTCGCCGAACAATACTCCGGCCCTGTATTTACTCATTTGATCTTTGTTTGTTAATAAGATTGTGGCAAGCAACGCTTATTGGAGGCGCAAGATAACTGATTTAAATATTCATTATCACGAACGAATGTTTGATGAAGGAAGCGTTTTGACGGTAACTCAAAACCATAAATGCTCAATTTTCAATGCTCAATGTTCAATATTCATTTTATGGAATTCCTTTTTTTGGCAGTGTATATACTTTTCGCAACTACGCGCCCATCCATCATTCTGCAGCTATAATTTACAAGTCGGTCTTTAATGATAAATTTTGTTTCCCGCACACCCGGGTTTTGAAGGCAGGAATCGCATTATGAATTGAGCATTGAATATTCTTGTCCTAACTACCGCTATTTACCCAACGCCTGTATCACATCATATTTTGTGACGATATGATAATTGCCGGCTTCATCTTTACTTAGAACGGCACCGTTTTCTTTGTTGATGAGCGTGCTGAGCTTTTCAACCGGTGTATTAAATTCAACAAGAGGGTAGGGCCGCTCCATTACCTTTTCAACCTTATCATGTTTTATATCGGGGTTTGAAAATATTTTTTGAAACAAACCATTCTCGCTTATAGCGCCAATTGGTCCATTTCCCTGCCCGGGTGCGCCGTTCAGGCGGGCATTCATGACGGGAATATTTTCTATATCATACTTCTTCATCAGGTCAACAGCTTCTGCAACCGTCTGCGACGGTTCTATTGTAACCAATTTTTGTTTACCGCTACGGCTGCTGATAATATCTTTAAATGTTTTTACATCCAAAAAACCTCTTTCGATCATCCATTGATCGTTATAAACTTTGGCTACATACCTGCTGCCATGATCATGAAATATACACACAACCAGATCGTCTTTTTTTAAACGATCTTTTAACTGCATCAACCCTTGTATACAGCTGCCTGCACTATACCCGCAAAAGATCCCTTCTTCTTTTGCCAAACGACGCGCCATGATTGCACCATCCTTGTCCGTCACCTGCTCAAAATGATCGATCCATTTCATATCATAATTCTCCGGAACAAAATCTTCACCAAAGCCTTCACTGATATAAGGATGCACTTCATTCATATCCACTTCACCTGTACGAAAATATTTTGTGAGTAATGAACCATACACATCAATTGCCCATATTTGTATGTTGGGATTTTTTTCTTTTAAGAACATGGCGGTTCCTGTGACGGTGCCACCGGTGCCCGCTGTGCAAACAAGATGAGTGATCTTTCCGTCGGTTTGTTTCCATATCTCAGGGCCCGTAGATTCATAATGAGCCAAACGATTGGCCAGGTTATCGTACTGGTTAGCGTGAAATGAATTTGGAATTTCTTTTGCCAGTCTTCTGGCAACGGAATAATAGCTTCTTGGATCTTCGGGTTCAACATTTGTAGGGCAAACGATCACTTCAGCCCCAACCGCTTTTAAAATGTCCATTTTTTCCTTGCTCTGCTTATCGGTTGTGGTAAAAATGCATTTATATCCTTTGACGACTGCAGCCAGCGCCAAACCCATCCCGGTATTTCCCGAAGTACATTCTATAATCGTTCCCCCCGGTCTTAATTTTCCTTCTTTCTCTGCCACTTCGATCATTTTTACAGCCATACGGTCTTTAATAGAATTCCCGGGGTTAAAATAATCGACCTTGGCAGCCACCATGCAGGGAAAATCTTTCGTGATCTTGTTCAGTTTTATAAGGGGAGTATTGCCGATCGTTTCAAGGATGTTGTTTTTGATGTCCATATTCATTCGTTAGAAAACAAAGTTACTTTTTTAAGCCGATTATTTTAACTGTCATTCGTGCGTAAATAAAGCCCCTCCTGGAAACAGGAAGGGCATACCGGACTAGTGATCTAACATCACTTCAACTTTAACAAAATCGGTCTTGGCGTTAATTCTAATAAAGCAGTGTCAGCCTTGATTTTGAAATTTCTTTCGTTTATTAGCAAGCACCCTGTCAAGCAACACAAGCCCCAGCAACACATTCACCATCATAAAGACATTTACAAAAGTGTTGTTGAATATTTTGCTATAGTCAACTTCTGAAAGACGTGAAAGATCAATTGCAGGTTTTGAATCTGAGGGTGAGTTCCACTCCACCTGTGCGAACCCGTAAATAAGAAAAACAAGTATGAGTGTAAGGAAAAATCCTGTAATACCCCAGATGATTTTTTTATTTATATAATTCCTGGTGGCCGGTGCGATATGCAATTGGGTAATCTGTTCCATTACATTTTTTGTAAAACGCATAGAAGGTTGTTCCAGTTCAGCGGCTTTCATCATGTCGTGAACGTCAAGCAGCTCATGGTATTTATTCTTCCATTCAAGATTGCCCTGCAGCATTTTTTCAATTGATGTGTTCTCTTCGCTGGAAGAAATGCCATCAATGTAGGCCCATAGCCGCTGTTCAATATTTTGTTCCTGGTTCATAAAACACAGTTTAATAAATGTTTTTTACTTCTTCGCTAAAGTTCTTTTCCATTTTTTCTTTCAATCGTGTTCTTGCACGATGCAATCTAACTTTCACCGTATTCGTCTCCAACCTTAATATTTTGCTTATCTCTTCCAGATTTTGTTCTGCTTTATAGAATAAAGTGATGATCTCGGCATCGTCCGGACTTAACATTGTAATGGCTTCATTTACCATGTTTATCCTCGATTTCTGTTCGATCAAATTTGCCCTGAACCCTGAATCCTTGTTGTCCGCCACTTCAAATACCTTTTCGTTATCCAGGGAATGCACATCCAGTTTCTTTTTCCGAAGAAAAGTGATGCAGGTTGTGTTTACGATCGTATAAAGCCACGTACTGAATTTTGAATCACCCCGGAAGTCAGCCAGTGACCGGTAAGCTTTGACAAAGACGTCCTGTGCCACTTCTTCGGCATCTTCCCGGCTTTTGATCATTCGCAAAGTAAGAGTAAAGACATAGGCCTGGTAACGGTTTACCAGTTCAGCATAGGCATTTTGCTCACCCCTAAGCACCCTGCTTATGATCTCATTATCACCAAGTCCGGTTGACATTCAATGATTAAGACTACAGCTGATGATCTTTGGTTACAATAAAGGTAGACCTTATTTTCTGCCATTATATATGCAGGGCCGCTGTAACCGGGAGGCTGGGCATGTAGTCATAGGAACGTAACTATTTATTTAAAAGTTCTTTATTGGGCTGTAACCTCGAAACAAGGCATGTAGTCTTAAAGAACAGGAAACAATTTACTAACTATAAAATATTGATTTTATGCACGACGGAGAAATTTTAGTTCCAATTTTAATTTGTATATCTTTTTTCGCAATGGTCTTTGGCATTGTTTACCTCTATAAAAAAGAGAACCTGGCCATGATCGAGAAAGGAATGAACCCGAAGGACACATTGAATCGTCCCGCACCGTTCAGAAGTTTGAAATGGGGTCTGCTGTTACTCGGCGCTGGTTTGGGATTGTTGATCGCTTTCTTCATAGATATCAACCTTCCTTACAGGATTGAGCCGGCCGGAGTTTACTTTTCACTTATCGCAATTGGCGGTGGCCTTGGCCTGGTAGGTTCCTATTTCGTGGAGAAAAAACATTGGTATGATAAGACCAATGGACGTGTCGAATAACCCAACAAATTATAAATTCCACCTTATCCAAATAAGCAATTCGTCTCAGCGGATTGCTTATTTTTTTTCTAAAACCTCTAAAGCTTTTTTAATGGCCGGGTCATCTTCATTAATCACCTCGAAATATCCTTTTGCTCTCCATTTGTACCTGGCAAGCTGTGCCTTGATCCTTTTTTGTAAATAATCTTTATCAGCGCCGGAAACTTGCCTCAGATCGATACTATCTTTTTCGCTATGATCCAACAGGCCCTGCCAGATATTTTCAAGGTTATTATAGTTTGCTGCAAAATCCTCGGGTGAACTATACTTGTTTATTTCATCCATATGGTTGATATAATAAGTGTACATGAAAGTATTTAATGATCCACTTAGGTAGAGCTTGCTTACATTTTTGTGAAGAGTGCCGGTATCAAGGCCTACAAAATATTTCGGGCTAATGCCACCACCCCCATATACAGTATCACCGCATTGGGTTTTATAAACTTTACCATTCACGACCTTAGCGGTATCAAGATGGGAGATCTCGCCATTTTCATATCGATCGGATATTTCTTCCAAATACTTTTCCTTGCCTTTTTCATAGGAACGTTGAATGCTCCGGCCTTTAGGCGTATAATATCTCGCCACCGTTAATCGAACAGCGCCCCCATCGCTTAATGAATATTGTTGTTGTACAAGACCTTTTCCAAATGTTCTGCGGCCGATAATAGTTCCGCGGCACCAATCCTGCATGGCACCAGCGAGAACTTCACTGGCGCTGGCTGACAGCTCATCCACCAGAATGACCAATCCGCCGTTTTCAAATAACCCTGGCCGTCTGCACTTATAATCTATTCTTTCCACATTTGCTCCCTGCGTATAAACAACAAGTTTATCACCACTTAGAAACTCGTCGGCCATTTCTACTGCCTCATTCATTAAACCACCTCCATTACCACGTAAGTCAAGCACCAGGTTACTTAGTTTATTTTTCTGCAGCGCCTCCAGCGATTGCATGAATTCTTCATAAGCTGTTTCAGAGAATTTATTCAGCTTGATATAACCGGTATTTTGGTTGAGCATGTAAGCAGCATCAACCGCGGGAATGGGAATAGTGCCTCTTGTTATTGAAATATCTTTTTGCTCATTCTTTCTTAGCACGGTGATTTTTACCGGTGTGCCCCCCTGGCCACGTATTTTCTTTTTTATATCATCGGAAGAAAGATCTTTACCTGCAATCGTTTCATTATTTACCCTGATGATCTTATCGCCAACCAGGACGCCGGCTTTGTCACTTGGCCCGCCCGCAAGCACATGGACCACATGAACCGTGTCTGAAAACACATTGAATTCAACGCCTATACCTTCGAAATTGCCGAGCAGGTCCTCATTTACTTCCTGTAAATGTGATGGTGGAATATATATCGAGTGGGGGTCCAGGTGAGCCATCATTTCATCGATAGCATTTTCCTGCAAAGAATCGATATTTACGGGATCAACATAGCGTTGCTTCACAAGGTCAAGTATCTGTTGCAAAGAACTTTTTCTGTCTGCCCTAAAAAATCCAGTTCCAGGCGTACTCTCTCTCAATTTAAAGCCAAAATACATACCGCCGATCAGCACCATCGAAAAGATAAGCGGCAGCCATACCTGTAATTTTTTATTACCCATCGTTACTTGTTTCTTTGTATTTTGAATGCAAAATAGAGAAAAGTTTCTGGTTGCTGTTGCCGCGTGTCAGTTTCCGGCTGTATCCGGGCAGCTCTTAATAATAATTTGTGATATGTATTTCAGCGATAGGAACTCACCGAAAATAAAAACTATAACAGTTGAGTAATCAATGATAAAACTTGTTTGTGATAGCGGGGCCACAAAAGCGGAATGGTGTCTTTTGAACAATGAAAAAAAGAAAACCATTTTGACCCCGGGCATCAGTCCCTATTTCCTCAACATCGAACAAATCCGGGATTTGCTATTAAATGAACTGACACCAAAGCTCAGGAACATAAAAGTTGGCGAGATCTTTTATTATGGAACTGGTTGCGCCAATCCGGCTAATGCCCGACTCGTTAAGAAGGCAATTCAACTCGTTTTCCCGGAAACTAAGAAAATTGAAGTCACACACGACCTGATGGCAGCTGCAAGATCAGTTTGTGGAAAGAAAAAAGGGGTTGTCGCCAACCTGGGCACAGGATCTTTTTGTTGTTATTATGATGGAAAAAAAATCGTGAAACAGATTCCGGGTATCGGATATATATTGGGAGATGAGGGAAGCGGCGCCTATCTTGGGAAAAAGGTCATTCAATATTATTTATACGAAACTTTTGACGACGATCTTCGGGCCAGGTTCAATGCAAAGTATATTACAAACAGAAGCGAGATCCTTGAAAATGTCTACCGAAAACCATTCCCTAACCGTTATCTTGCATCATTCACCATTTTTCTTGCCGAAAACAGGGGGCATTACATGATCGATAATATTATCGAAGACGGGCTGAATGAATTTTTCTTTTATCATCTTTGTAAGTTTAGAGAATCATGGGTGATGCCGATCCATTTTGTAGGCAGTGTTGCATTTGGTTTTAAGGATGTGTTGCAGCAACTTTGCAACACTTATGAATTCGAGTTGGGTAAAGTGATAAAGAATCCCATGGACGGATTAGTAGCCTATCACAGTTAAGAGGAGTCAATATGTCATTTGAAAGAATAACAGAGCAGCAAAGCAATTACAGGCATTTAGATAAAATGTCGGTGTGGGATCTTTTGGTAAACATCAATAATGAGGATAAAACAGTCCCTTTTGCCATTGAAAAAGCGATACCGCAAATTGAAAAATTGGTGGAAGCTGCAAGCGACAAAATGCTGAGTGGGGGAAGATTGTTTTACGTTGGGGCCGGCACCAGTGGCCGGCTTGGAGTAGTTGATGCCAGCGAATGTCCGCCTACATACGGAGTGCCTTACGGATTGGTGATAGCGATCATTGCCGGAGGCGATAAAGCAATCACTACAGCTGTTGAATATGCTGAAGACAATAAAGAAGAAGGTTGGAATGACCTGGTTAAAAATAATATTTCAGATAATGATTTTGTGATTGGCATCGCAGCAAGCGGTACAACACCCTACGTGCTCGGTGCGTTGGAAGGTTGCAGGACTCGTGGCATTCTTACCGGCAGCATTACGAATAACCCCGGCTCACCATTAGCCAGGGTAGCCGATTATCCCGTTGAAGTTGAAGTAGGACCAGAGTTTGTTACCGGCAGCACCAGGATGAAAAGCGGCACGTCTCAAAAGCTTATTCTGAACATGATCTCAACTGCTATCATGATCCAGCTTGGCAGGGTGGAAGACAATAAAATGGTCAATATGCAGCTAACCAATGAAAAGTTGGTTGACCGGGGCACTAAAATGCTCATGGAGAAATTAAGGATGAGCAGTTATGATAACGCCAAGGAATTACTGCTCAAATATGGCAGCGTAAAAAAAGCTGTCGAAAATTCTTCAAAATAACGAGTGTTATTGGTTTTGTTTTATATCTTGTGCGTCTATTATTAATTGTAGTGAGATCAATAATAACATATAACATTTCTTCATCGGCAACCTTCATTGCCACTATTACCACTACAACTACAATCCCGCAATAGCGGGAAATTTTACCATATTAAATACGGCTCCCTTTGCAGGGATGAATAAAAAAGAAAAACATTATAATTATTATCATTAACTAACTAAACTCTCCGCCATAGGCGGATGGGGGGTCTATAATATGCAGGTTTTAAAATTCGGCGGTACATCCGTAGCCAATGCTGAAAACATTTCGAAAGTAGTTGCGATCGTAAAAGACAAACTGAGAAAAGGCCAGCCTGGGCGGCAGGCCGGTAAAGCAATTGTAGTGGTGTCTGCATTGGGTGGCATAACCGATCTTTTGCTGAATGCAGCCGCCTTAGCGGCCGCCGGCGATGAGACATACAAGGAAAAATTATTGATGATCGAGCAACGACATTTGGAGACGGTAAAACAATTGATCCCGGTGGCGCAACAGAGTCAGCTGTTGAGCCTGGTAAAAAAAAGTTGCAACGAAATTGAAGATATCTGCAATGGTATTTTTCTTTTGGGGGAATTAACACCCAGAACTAAAGACAGGATCAGTAGCTATGGTGAATTGATTTCCTCGCAGATCATCGCTTCAAAATTCAATAATGACGGAATTGCAGCCACCTGGAAAGACTCCCGTGAGTTGATACTAACTAATTCATCATTCACCGCAGCAGAGGTTAATTATGCTGAAACCAATCAGCGAATTAATGAATATTTCCAATCGCCATCATCTTCGTTATTTATTCTGCCTGGTTTTGTCGCCACAGACAAAAATGGAGTAACGACAACACTTGGTCGCGGAGGGTCTGATTTCACCGCAGCAATTTTAGCATCAGCAGTGAAAGCAAAAGTGCTGGAAATATGGACCGATGTGAGTGGTATGATGACAGCTGATCCGCGGCTGACAAACAATGCCCGCATCATTCCTCATATTTCCTACCAGGAAGCAATGGAGCTTTCGCATTTTGGCGCTAAAGTGATTTATCCGCCCACTATTCAACCTGTAATGAGTCTGGGAATCCCGGTTTGGATAAAAAATACATTTGCCCCCGGCGATGAAGGAACCCTGATCGAGTCTGTTTCTACAAAGAATGGAAACATTGTCAGAGGGATTTCCAGCATCAATAGTATTGCTTTGATAAGCCTTGAAGGAAGCGGCATGATCGGGATCCCTGGTTTTTCGAAAAGACTTTTTGAAGCCTTAAGCAACGAGAAAATAAATGTTATCCTTATTACGCAAAGTTCTTCTGAACATTCTATCTGTGTTGGTATTGATGCGGCGTCTGCACAAAAGGCAAAGCAGGCCGTTGATGCCGCTTTTACAAATGAGATCGCTTTGCAAAAGGTAGAACCATTAAAAATTGAAACTGAACTTTCTATTGTTGCCCTCGTCGGAGAGAACATGAAAAGCCATCCGGGTATCAGTGGTCGCATGTTCAGCGCAATGGGAAGAAATGGTGTAAACATCCGTGCCATTGCCCAGGGCTCTTCAGAAAAAAATATTTCGGCAGTGATCGCTACGAAGGATGTTAGAAAAGCGATCAACGTATTGCATGAAGAGTTTTTTGAGGCCACGAAGAAACAGGTCAATCTGTTTATAGTGGGTACAGGTAATGTCGGCAAGAAATTATTGGGACAGTTGCAAAAACAACTTGAGTTTTTACAAAAGCATATGAAGTTGGTCGTAAACCTTGCCGGAATTTG
>DASVAM010000021.1:0-3408 GCA_036376375.1 Chitinophagaceae bacterium | reverse complement strand
GAAGATTTTGATGTTTCCGCAGATGGAAAAAAGCTGGCATTTGTCTCAAGAGGCGAATTATTTGTAAGTGATATTGAAGGAAAATTCATTCAGCAAATAAACCGCGGCAATGCAGAAAGAGTAGACGAGGTAAAATGGATGGGCGATAATAAGACCTTATTGTTTAATCAAACAAGTGCTGATGGCTATTATAATCTATTTACTGCCAGAGCTGATAGCAGCAGCAAAACAAAACAACTGACGACCGATAAAAGAAATAACAGAAGCATTGTCTTGAATAAAAAAAGAACGCAGGCGGTGTATTTAAGCGGTCGCGATGAAGTGAGATTACTCGATCTGAAAACATGGCAAAGCAAAACGATCGTGAAAGATGAAATATGGGCTTTTCAAAGCAGTGATCCCGGTTTTTCTCCCAATGATGATTATGTTTTATTTACAGCCAAGAGAAATTTTGAGGAAGATATTTTTGTTTATAACATCAAAGAAGCGAAAGCAACCAATCTTACCAACACTGGTGTTACAGAGAGTGGGCCTGTCTGGTCCGGCGATGGGAAATATCTATACTTTACCTCCCAACGGTTGAGGCCTTCTTATCCTTTTGGGATGGCCAATGCAAGAGTTTATCGCATGGCATTGGAAAAATTAGATGAACCTTACCGCCTCGATAAATATAATGAGCTTTTTAAGGAAGAGAAAAAGGATACAACTAAAAAAGCGGCCCCTGTAGATTCGGCAAAAGCATTGGTGATCGATATGGATCTGATCATGGAAAGATTGGAGCAGATCAGCCCGGCGCTTGGAGCACATTTCCTGCAAGCTGTCTATCAGAAGGGAGATAAAACAACCGTATTATATACAAGCAATCATGGTGAAGGAAGAAATGCGCTATGGAAAACAGTGATCGAACCATTTGAACAAAATAAGACGGAAAAGATCACGAATACTGATAATAGCTTTAATTACAATATTGTTGAAGTAAGTGATAAGCTGTATGTGCTTTTTAATGGGAATATCAACAAACTGAATCTTGACGCTAATAAAGTGGACCCGATAGCGATCAGTTACACGTTCCGAAGGAATCTTTCAGAAGAATTCACCCAAATGTTTTATGAGGCGTGGGCACAAATGGAAGAAGGTTATTATGATGATAAGTTTCATGGGCTGGACTGGAAGAAAACAAGAGACTATTATAAACAATTTTTACCTCATTTGAATACCCGTGCAGATCTGAGAAACATGCTCAATGATATGCTGGGTGAATTGAACTCATCGCACCAGGGATTTGGGACATTTGGCGCCGATGAAACTATTGCATTGCAGAACCTGACCATGGAAACAGGGATCATTTTTGAGAATGATGATCCTTATAAAGTGAAGTGCATTGCCCGCCGTTCTGTTGCAGACAGGAAATCAATAGATATAAAACCGGGTGATGTGCTGGTAAGAGTAAATGACGAAGAAGTGGACAGGAAAATGGACCGGAATTATTATTTCACAATGCCATCAAGAGATCGTGAGTTGCGATTATCATTTGATCGCAATGGTAAGACGGTAAACATAAAAATTCATCCGCAGGCTACATTATTCGCCAATCTCTATGATGAATGGATCGATGATAATCAAAAACGTGTTGATGAAAAAGGAAAGGGCCGGATCGCTTATGGCTATATGAAGAACATGGGCCCGTTCGAACTAGATCAGTTCATCATCGATATGACACAGGAGTTAAATAAGAAAGATGCATTGATCTTTGACCTGCGTTATAATACGGGAGGCAATGTGCATGATGAAGTAATAAAATTTTTAAGCCAGCGCAGCTATTTACAATGGAAATACCGCGAAGGTCAATTAACGCCTCAATCAAACTTTTCCCCTTCTGATAAACCAATTGTTCTATTAATAAATGAACAATCATTAAGCGATGCAGAAATGACCTCGCAGGGTTTTAAAGCATTAAAGCTTGGAAAGGTCGTTGGCAATGAGACCTATCGCTGGATAATTTTCACAAGTGGCATCGGCCTGGTGGATGGTTCAAATGTCCGGATGCCGGCATGGGGTTGTTATTCCCTTGATGGAAAAGACCTGGAGATGAGTGGCGTGCAGCCAGATATTTTGATCGTCAATAGCTTTGATGATAAACTAAATGGCCGTGATCCACAGCTTGACAAAGCGATAGAGGAAATACTAAAACAATTGAAATAGGATTTAAGCTCTTTTCAACTTGCGCTGTCGGTATTGGATCTTCCGTTTAATGAAATCACTTAGTTTGTAGCGCTTAAGTATTTCTTCGGGAATATGAGAAGCTCCGTTGATAAAGCCAAGACAGCCGGGTTTATTGCAGTAGCATTGAAAAGGGCTTGCCATGTTCCATTCTGTGGAAGGATAGAAGAAAGTGAACTCTTCACCTTCGGCAATGTCACGTAAAGCCGTTACCTCCATTTTGGTGGTATCAAAGAAGCAATTGGGATCACACCCATGATTGATGTATTGCAGGAAATAAGGATGTAACGCAATATGCGTCTTGTTTCCTGTTTGAACAGTCAAATAAGAAGGCTTATCAGAAACAAAGGCAGCCCCTAACGGGCTTATCTTTTCTCCTTTTCTAAAGCTTTTTAATGCAAATAAAACTTGCTGTCCTGTTTCCCGGTCCTTTCTTATCTCTGCAAACTGGTGATTGGCGACTATGTCGTAGTCGTTGCTTGTTGCTGGGTTTACTTTCATAATTGGTTAGTAAGTAATTTTATTAATAGAAAATAATGGTACAATGAAATTAATATATAATAAATAAAACAACAAACTATATTCCATAAAATGTTAACTAATGGTGGATTAAACATCTTACTATTGCTAACGATCATTTGAAATGAATAAACTTATTTATATGAAAAAGCTTTTTATTGCCGTTAGTTGTATGTTATCCGTGAGTATGCAATCACAGGATTTGAATGTGATGACCTTTAACATCCGGCTCAATATAAAGAGTGACAGTTTAAATGCCTGGCCTCACCGAAAGGATCATGCTGCCTCACAAATAAAATTTCATAATGTCCATCTGCTCGGGGTGCAGGAGGCGCTGCATGACCAGATGATGGATTTAAGTCAATCTTTATCTCAATTTAAATTTGCAGGAGTGGCCCGCGACGATGGCAAAACAAAAGGAGAATACTCCGCTATTTTTTATGATACCATAAGATTGAAGTTACTCGGGACATCTACATTCTGGTTATCGCTCACACCTGAAATACCTGGCAGTAAAAGCTGGGATGCTGCTATCACCAGGATCGTAACCTGGGCAAAATTTAAAGATGCAAAGACGAAAAGAACATTTTTTGTTTTTAATACCCATTTTGATCATATTGGAAAGGAAGCAAGAAGAGAGAGCGCCAAATTATTAAAGCAAAGAGTAAC
>DASVAM010000016.1:0-6151 GCA_036376375.1 Chitinophagaceae bacterium | reverse complement strand
TCTCCGTGATCGTAACATCCGGCGCTACAGAAGCAATTTTATTTTTTAGCTCACGGGCTATCAGCGTTTCGTCTTCTATAATGATCGCTTTCATATCAAACTATTTAAAGTAATGGAAGTTTTATTTTGAATGAATCGTGTATCTCAATAATCTCAACAGGCCGGTCACTCAGGTATTTGTAAAGCGACTGCATATTGGATAACCCCTGCTGGTTGCTTGTTTCCACAAATTTCTTTTTCTGCAAATTATTTTCAACAACCAATAACCCGTCTTCTATATAAATCTGTACGACCAGCGGACTTTCTTCATCAATAATATTATGCTTAATTGCATTTTCAATAAGGTTTTGCAGCGTCACCGGTACTATCTTTCTGTGATTAAAATCGTCAGGGATGCTTATCGTAACATCAAAACCCCTTTCAAATCTTGTTTTTTGAAGTTTGATATAATTTTCAGCAAACCGGACCTCATCCACTAACGGAACCGTTTCATTATCCCTGCTTTTTAAAATATAACGGTATGTTTTGCTGAGGCCATCAAGGAACTCACTGGCTGCTTTGGGTTCCGCTTCTATCAAACTGTTAAGTGATGTAAGCGAATTAAAAAGGAAATGCGGGTTCAGCTGCTGCTTCAGGCTTTCGTACATTACCAATGCTTTTTCTTTTTCCAGCAACTGTGCCTTCCCTTTCAATTGGTACAACTGTTCTTGCTGGCGTGTACGATAGTGATATAGGGCGTATAAAGCAACTGCCAAAACACAAGCCAATAAAATTCTAAACCAGGTTGTTTTATAAAAGATGGTTGCAAGGTTTACTGTAAGTCTTTTCGCTGCTACTTTATCCCAGCTATTATTATCAGCAGCGGCTTTATATAGAAAAATATATCGACCACCCGGAACGTTGGTGTAAACTGCCTTCGGATCTCTCGTAAAATGCCAGTCTTTTTCAAACCCATCCAATTTGTAGGCAAACCATGTTTGGGAGGGATTACTATAATTTAATGCAGCCAGGTGAAAACTGAATGAGCTCTGTTGCGGCCTAAGCGTAAGCGCAGGATCATCTTCAGCCTCATTAACCCTGTAATACTCTTTATCGAAAATACTGCTACCTGAGAGATAAAAATTAAATTTTGTCTTTCGTTCTGTAAAGTTGGCGGGATTAAAACTGGTATAGCCGGTATAAGTCGGCATTATTACGTCACCATTTGGAGCGGTAATTCCTGCATGCTCCGGAAATCCGACTGATGACAGACCATCACTTAATGAAAATGTGGTCAGATGCTTGCGGTCACTGCTGAGCATTGTTAGCCCGCCATTAACTCCCACCCATATCCTGTTTGTGCTGTCTATCACAAGTGGCGCGGTCATATTGCCGGGCAGTCCATTTCGATTGTTAAATGAAATAAACTTGTCTTGTTCCACGTCAATACCTGTGATCCCATTAAATGTGGATGCCCATATCCGTCCGTCTTTGTCTTCTTTTATGTCAATTACCTGGTTGCCGATGATCCCCTCGCGTCCGGACTCAGAGGCGACGTATTGCTTTGTGAGACCGGTTTTCTTATCAAGCATCACAATCCCCTTTCGTGAAAACGAGATCCACAACCGCTGTCGACCATCTTCCATTACATAAGAAGTAGGGGTAAACCCTGTGTATTTTTTTAATTGCGGATGCTCACTTATATTATGAAAAGTCTTATCTATACAGGAATACCAGTAGAGTGATGCCGAATCGTTCGTACAAAACCAGATATTCCCGCTACGGTCTTTATTAATGGAATTATAAAAACTTAATGGCAACTGCTGCCTGTCAATAAAATCTATTTCGCCAGTTGCAGCATTGTAAAAATTAACGCCATTTGCCGAACCGATCCAGATATTGTTCTCGTCATCACATAACAGTGACCGTATTATGTTACTATAAAGAACATTTTTACCCGTTTCATCATTCCGCCATACGGTGTATTTACTTGTTTTCCGATCGTACCTGCTTAGCCCGTCATGATTTCCCATCCATATGTTTCCATTTTTGTCAACGGCTACTGCCCTGCCTAATTTTCCTAACTGTGCATGTTTTTCTACCGGAAAAGGAAGGATAGTAGAAAATAAATTCTGATCTGGTTCAAAATAGTTTACTCCGTCAACATAGCATCCTAACCAAATAATATCCGAGGCATCCTGGAAAATGCAACGGTAACTATTAGATGAGGGACCTGACGGGAAATGCACATTATGTAAATACCTGGTGACCATATTTGAAGAGGGATGAAATTGCATTAGACCATCACCGGTTGTTAATATCCATACCCTGTCCTGTTTATCAGTCAATAAACTTATTATTTCCGGATTTGTATTATTAATGCCGGCTGTAAAATAATTGTCCATCACCGTAAGCCGGGTAAGATCAGCAGAAAGCCTTGCAAGCTTTATGTGGAATTGACAGCTTATCCAGATATTACCCGCTTTATCTGCGCTTATTGCTATTATTGGCAAACTCTTTATTTCCGGAATATCCACTTCTCTTGCTTCCTGCTTTTCCGGATCCATAATGATAAGACCCAGGTTCGTGGCCAGGTATACGAGCTGGCCCCTTTTACAAATATTGTTTACGATTTTCGTTCTAAATGCTGCATGCTCCGGACGAAGCGATGTTGAATAATCAAATATTTTATTCCCGATCGTATTATACCTGATCAAGCCCCGGCGGGTTCCGACAAGAAGAATACTATCGCTGATACTTTCAATTGACAAAATAAAATGATCACGAAATGCAGGGATACGTCTAAAATTTCCTTTACGAAAATCATATTCCATCAACCCTGTTTCAGTGCCGATCCAAAATCGGCCAGCCAGGTCTGAATGCATGCACCGCGGTTGCGTACTGTAAGGAGAAGTGGTATCACCGGAGAGATAGGTAAACTGCGTGATCTTTCTGCCGTCAAAACGATTGAGGGCGCCGACACTTCCTATCCATACATAACCGTAACGATCTTGTGAAATGCATTTGATAATACCATCATGCAAACCTTCTGCAAAACCGAGCTTGTGAAAATTGACGGCCGCTTGTTGTGCATTTACTTTTATACCTGCCAAAGAAAACAGGACAAATAATACAAGGTTTTTATATACTTGTAAATTCAGCATGTGTACATCGGGACATTTTGATAGATATACTGAAAATAAACACTAATAGGCAGTAAACAAAAAAACCACCAACAAGGTGGGTCTTAAACAAAATGAAGCGGGGCAAATTTCAAATGAACCGTTTTGCTAAAAGTTGGGTTTAGCCGTTTAAAACTGTTGGAATACCAAACCTTCAGGAATTAGTTGTTTTCTACCTGTACAGTGATCTTCTTTCATCCCATCGTCACGGTTCATTTCAAGTTTGACCTGTCTTGTTAAAAAAGAGATACCCGTAAGGGTGTTAAGTTTTTTTCTGCATGTTATTCAAAACATTTTTGAGAAACGAAAACAAAAACGATAAATATTTTTTACAAGCATTAAAAAAATCAAAATGAAAAAGTTAACCTTACTCTTCACCGTTCTCTTTGCAGCCCTTTACATCAATGCACAAAATGTGGCTATCAATAATGATGCCTCCATCGCTACACCAAGTGCTATGTTGGATGTAAAAAGTACTACTAAGGGATTTATGATGCCGAGAATGACATCGGCACAACGTACCACTATTCAAAATCCTGCGCTTGGTTTATTAGTATTTGATACAGATACAAAAACCATCTGGGCACATGATGGCAGTAGCTGGAAAAATTTATATACAAGCGGCGGTGGCTTGACACTTCCTTTCTCGCAAACTGTTAATACGATCGATCCCGTTTTTCAATTAGAGAATAATGGAACAGGTAACACAATGATGCTCCGAAACAATAGCAACGGTACCGGTTTACATTTATTCTCTCAAAATGGAACTGGCATTGATGTAAGCTCAATAGGCAATATAGGTATTAAGGCCACCAGCTGGACAAGCAATGCTATTCATGCATATACTGACAATCCAAATAATACAATTCCTACAATACGTGCCAACAACTTTGGTGGCGGCAGAGGTTTATATGCTAACTCATCCGTTGATGATGGTATTTATGGTACTACAGCAGGAGTAAGCAAAGCAGGTGTAAAAGGTGAAACAAGCACTGCAGCAGCTTATGGAGTTTTTGGCAACCATACGGGTACCGGTGGTGTTGGTGTATATGGTAAAGCAGATATCGGTATTGCTGTGCAGGCAGCAAGTCAAAATGGAACTGGCTTATTAGCCTCGAGCGGAACAGGTAGGGCCTTGGAAGTAAATGGCAGTTTGAAAATTGCCGGTGGTAATACAAATCCAGGCGCAGGTAAAGTATTAACAAGCGATGCAAGTGGTAATGCCACCTGGCAGCAACCAGCAGCAGAACCAAAAATCGCTTTCAGAGCGACAGGAGTACATCCCAATTATCAAAATCTACCTAATCTCAACGATACAAGGGTTCAATTTAATAACCAACAGTATGATTATTCTGGTAACTACATTGCGGTCAGTGAGAATGGTGACCCTAGCGGGTCGAGCGAATTCTACGTTCCAGTCGCGGGGCTCTATCACTTTGAATCACAGGTTTCAGTTGCATCGCTTAATGATGCGATCTCCAAACTACGAATCACTTTCAGGTTAAAAAGAAATGGAATAGTCACTACAATAGCTGAATATCTTGACTACGAACCAAGCGAAATAGAGGCATTTGCTTTCTTGAGTGTCGATTACAAACTACAAGTTGGAGACAGAATATTCGTGGCAGTAGAGCAATATAATTCCGGAGAAACTACAGCTCTTTTACAAAGTTATGATAACTCAACATGGTTTAGTGGCCGTATAATTTTTAAGGATTAAGTTTTCATATATCTTGTTATAAGACTTTACTCATTAAAAATAATTTATGAAAAAGATAATTTTATCAATAACAATTGTCATCCTGTGTATCCGGGTATCCGGGCAACTTAAAATAGAACCCGGTGCAAGTTGGGTGACACTTGGTAATGCTACACTTGTGATGCAGGATATGGACCTGGTTAATAATGGACTTTTTAGTACAGGTACAGGATCGATCAGGTTTACAGGTCTTCAAAATTCATCTGTTAGTGGTAGTGGTACAATTGGCTTCTACATGATGGATATTGCTAAAACAAATAACACAAAAGTTATACTTAATAAAAACCTTGGCATTAATGTAGCGATCAATTTTGTTTCTGGTCAGCTAGATCTTAATGGTAACAACATATCACTTTCCGCCTCGGGTTATATCAGTGGTGAAACAGAACTAAATCGCATAACAGGCAATAACGGAGGATATGTCGAGATCTCACAAAATATTGGCACGCCAAATATGAGTAATCCCGGCAATCTCGGTGCATTCATTACAAGTTCGTCAGAGGTAGGAGTAGTAACAATAAGAAGAGGCCATACACCACAAAGTGGTGCCGGGTTAACAACCAGTATCAATCGTTATTATACCATCACAGCGCAGAACAATACTAATCTAAATGCAACTCTACGTTTGAAATACTTTGATGCAGAACTCAATGGTCAAACCGAAGCCGGATTAGTGATATATCAAAGTAATAATGCAGGTACGAATTGGAATAATCTTTCAAAAACATCTAACAGCACGAATGCTAACTATGTAGAAAAGACAGGAATCGTTTCATTGGCATTGCAAACATTGGCAAATAATACTGTACAACAAACGCACGGTGTTACCGGTCTTGTATTTACAGGTCAACGAAAGAAAGCAACAGAAGTAATATTGAAATGGACATCACACACAGAAACTAATATGAGCCGCTACCAGGTACAGCGCAAACTTGATACTGAACCCGATTTCACTGACCGTGCTTCCGTAAATACATTGGCATCTGACGGTAACAGCATTGTTCCGCTGAATTACCAGAATATTGATGCCAATGCCCATACAGGTAATTCTCATTATCGTTTAAAGATCATTGCTACCGATAATTCATTTACTTATTCTGATGTGATCACAATAGCAGGAAAAACAAAAGGAAAAGGCGGTGGCAACAATAACTTACTTGTGAGTACTGTTGACGAAGAAGAAACACTTACGGGAAAACCAACAAATAGATTTGGAAATTTAACTGCAGGC
>DASVAM010000013.1:0-2304 GCA_036376375.1 Chitinophagaceae bacterium | reverse complement strand
CTTACTTCCCTCATTAGCGTTGAAGAAAAGAGATGCTGAACAATTTATTGAAGCATTAAAGGAAGAAATTGAGGCAATACTTTTGAAAGAAAAGATTGAGGGTTAAAATTTGTTGATCCTGTAATGAATTGCCCCGGCCTTTAAAGGCCAGGGCAAAAGCAATAAATATAAACATTCAAAACTTGAAGCAGTTCATTTCAGCCAATGACGTAACCAATATTGATGCTTTGGTGCAGAAAGCTTTAGCATATAAAAAAAATCCATTTGTTGACAAAAAACTGGGTATTAATAAACGTATTGGTTGCTTATTTCTCAATCCGAGCATGCGAACAAGGCTGAGTACACAGATCGCAGCACAAAACCTTGGCATGGATTGTATTGTTTTTAACGTCGGCCAGGAAGGTTGGGCTCTTGAATTTGAGGATGAGGCGATCATGAGCGGCAATACAGTTGAGCATGTAAAAGACGCAGCTCCGGTACTGGGAAAATATTTTGATATTCTTGCTATCAGGACTTTTCCGTCACTAAAGAACCGTGTTGACGATTACAGTGAACTATATATTAAACAGTTTACAAAATATGCCGGGATCCCCGTAGTGAGCTTGGAAAGTGCCACTTTACATCCTTTGCAATCACTCACCGATATCATTACGATAACAGAGGTGCTGAAAAAATCCAAGCAAAAGATCCGCCGGCCTAAGATCGTTCTTAGCTGGGCGCCACATGTAAAAGCATTACCTCAATGTGTGGCAAACAGTTTTGCTCAATGGATAAATGCGTGGGGCAAAGCGGATTTCGTTATCACTCATCCCGAAGATTATGAATTAAGCCAGGAGTTTGCAAAAGGCGCTACGATCACTTATGACCAGGATGAAGCATTGAAAAATGCGGACTTTGTCTATATAAAGAACTGGAGCACTTTCCATGATTATGGAAAAATTTATACGAATGACCCAAAGTGGCAGTTGAAGAAAAAAAAATGGGCAACAACCAATAATGCAAAAGTCATGCATTGTCTTCCTGTAAGAAGAAATGTGGAATTGAGTGATGAAATACTGGATGGGAAGATGAGTATTGTGACGCAGCAGGCAGGTAACAGGGTATGGGCTGCTCAGGCCGTACTTAGTGAGATCCTTAAGTCGAATGGTTAAATGGTTATATGGACAAATTGTTTGTTATAAAAATTGGAGGTAACATCATTGATGATGAAAAAAAACTTTCTTCATTCCTGGCTTCATTTGCTGCAATTGAGGACAGGAAAATTTTAGTGCATGGCGGTGGCAAGCTGGCAACAAAACTTGCCGAAACGATGGGTGTAGAGCAGAAGCTGATCGACGGAAGAAGAATCACTGATGCGGAAACTTTGAAAGTCGTAACAATGGTATATGCGGGTCATGTTAATAAAAACATTGTCGCACAGTTGCAGCGTTTTCATTGCAATGCCCTCGGTCTCAGTGGTGTTGATGGCGACATCATCCTGGCTCATAAAAGAAAGCACCCGGTCATAGATTTTGGATTTGTCGGCGATGTTGATGCAGTGAATTCTCCTTTAGTGAAAAAACTGCTCGATCAAAATCTTGCACTGGTGTTTGCCCCTATTACACATGATCAAAGCGGGCAACTGTTAAATACAAATGCCGATACCATAGCACAGGAAATTGCAAAGGCAATGGGAAATTATTTTGCGGTACAGCTAATTTATTCATTTGAAAAAAGTGGTGTTTTGCTCAATGCAGATGATGACAGTACAGTCATTCCAACGATCAATCCATCTTCTTATAAAAAATTGAAAGCTGAAGAAAAAATATTTGCCGGCATGATCCCAAAACTCGACAACGCATTTGAAGCTTTGAATAGTGGTGTGGAAAAAGTAATTATTGGTAAGGCCGAAAGGTTGGAAGAATTGATCACCGGTAATTCAGGAACAGTAATTGTAAATGAGTAAATCTCCAAACAATAATGAATCTTCAAAAGTCTCCCCCTTTGGGGGAGATTTAGAGGGGGCCGCAATTGAACTGCTGAAGCAATTGATCGCAACTCCTTCGTTTAGCAAAGAAGAAGATAATAGTTCTGCTGTTTTAAAAAAATTTCTCGAAAACCATTCGATAAAAACAGAACAACATCTCTATAATATTTGGGCAAGAAATAAATATTTTGATCCGACAAAGCCTGCGATCTTACTGAACTCACATCATGACACAGTAAAACCAAATAAAGGCTATACGCTTGACCCCTTCTCACCAATAGAAAAAGAAGGAAAACTGTTTGGTTTGGGAAGCAATGATGCCGGGGGCAGCCTGGTAT
>DASVAM010000012.1:0-6020 GCA_036376375.1 Chitinophagaceae bacterium | reverse complement strand
CCCTGCAGTTGCTAATATTGTCGCATCATATTCTCCACTGCTTAGTTTCCTCAATCTTGTTTCGACATTTCCGCGAATATCTTTTGTCCTGATACTAATCTCCTGATCAAACTGTGGCAATGCTTTTTTCAGAAACCGGGTTACCATTTCCTCCCTTCTGGGTGAACATGTGCCAACAATAATCGTTTCGCCTCGTCTTATCTTTTCTTCAATATTATTATTGAAAATTGCTACATCTCTTGTATCATCCCTGCCGACGATTGCAAATTTGTTGGCGCCAAAAAAATGTTCGCTGCTCATATCTTTCAATGAATGAACAGCAATATCAGCTTCGCCTGATGCAAGAGCATCAAAAATATCCTGCGTAAAAAAATCGCTTCCTTCTACAGTGTGTAAGGGAATATTTTGCAAAGCATCACCTTTGCTGTTACGTGCAATCACCTCCACATTTATGCCGGGGAATGCGGACAATATCTTTTGTTTTACACTATCAATCTGCAACAGCGACAGCCGGGAACTCCGGCCAATCAGTTTTATTGTCTGCCCGTCCGTCCGGTTATATAATTGCGTTAGGCTCATAAATAAATGCCGGGCGGGCATGCAAAATCCTTTTAAGGCTGTATGCCAGGTGATTGATATGTTTCGGTAAATGTCTTGCCGTTATTATGATGCGCAGGCATTCTTCTCCAACAGGCACGGTTGGATAATTGATAGGCTGCAAATAAATCCCATGTTTTTCCAATAGTTGATTGGCAATTTCCCGGCATCGTTTTGCATTCTCCATTGGTATGATCGTAATATGAGAATGATTTTGTTTGAATCCAATACCAGCATTCGTAAACGCAGTTCTTAATTGTTTAACATTTTCAAAAAACTGATGTCTGTGCTCATCGTTCCTTTGAATGAATTGAATACTCTTGTTAGCAGCAGCACAAATGGCAGGGGGCAGGGAGGTGGTAAAAATAAACCCGCTGCCAAAGCTTCTTATGAAATCAATAATCGTCGCGGATGCAGCTATATAACCTCCGAATACACCGACTGCTTTTGATAAAGTGCCATTGATAACATCTATGGAGTGCTGAAGAGCTTCCTGTTCCAATATCCCCGCACCTGTTCCACCATATAAACCTACGCCATGTACTTCATCTACATAAGTCATGGCATTATACTTCTTCGCCAACGCTGCAATTGCTTTTACCGGGGCGATTGTACCACTCATCGAATAGACAGATTCAAACACGATTAACTTTGGACTGTCCGGAGAAACAGTTTGCAACAATTCCTCCAAATGATCCACATCGTTGTGTCTGAAAATCTTCTTCTCATTTTTACAACCACGGACTCCTTCGATTATAGATGCGTGATTTCTCTCATCCGAAAAGAAAACAAGACCGGGAATATTTTTACCAAGTGTTTGAAGTGCAGTCACATTCGCCTGGTAAGCACCATTGAATAACAATCCGGCTTCTTTTTTATGCCAAGCGGCCAACGTTTTTTCCAATTCCTTATGGTGATTAGTGGTACCGGAAATATTTCTGGTTCCCCCACTTCCCGTACCACTGCGATGCATTACAAATCCATGCCTGGAAATAACTTCTTCATTCGTACTCATGCCGAGATAATCGTTACTGCACCAGTTAACGGCCGCATGTTGCTGCCCTTGTTCATCGGCATAATAAAAATTAGGGAAATGCTGTGCACTTTTATTTACTTCCAGAAAATAACGATAAGCACCGCTGTCTTTCAGCTCCCGGAGGCGTTGGTTTAAGAATGATTGATAATCCATAACTGATATGAAAAGTAAAGATAATAGATTTCCCTACTAATCTAGTAGACTAAATGAAATATTTTAACACATTTGTCACTCGAAAGTCATCATACTTACATTCGTTCTGCAAAATAATATTTGACAAAACCGCTTTTAGTCTTATTTTTGTTTAGTCTACCAAAAGAGTAGGGTTTTTACCACTGAGGTGCTGCCAGCGATAAAAGTTTATAAACGAAATCAACGACTATGCAGAGTTTCCGCACTGAGCTAGAAAATCCAATTGTTGAAAAGGACATACTCGAATTAGAAAAAAAGATCCGGCTTTTCCGTGAAGGGAAAATGGATGAAGAAAAATTCCGCAGCCTGCGGTTGGCGCGTGGCGTGTACGGACAACGCCAGCAGGGGGTCCAGATGGTACGTATCAAATTACCCTATGGCAAAATGACCCTTGCGCAATGGAAACGAATCGCCGACGTTTCTGATGAATATTCAACCGGCAATCTTCACTTAACAACGAGGCAGGATATCCAAATTCATTTTGTAAGTCTTGATCGTACTCCTGAACTGTGGAGTGAACTGGAAAAAGATGAAATAACCATTCGCGAGGCATGCGGCAATACGGTTAGAAATATAACCGCATCAGATATGGCAGGTATTGACCCTGATGAACCGTTTGATGTCACACCCTATGCTCATGCAATGTTTGAATATTTCCTTCGTAAACCTGTTTGCCAGGAAATGGGAAGAAAATTTAAGATCGCATTTAGCAGCAGTGAAAAAGATACAGCCCTTGTATTCATGCATGATCTTGGTGCCATTCCAAGAACAAAGATCATTGATGGAAAAGAAGTGAGGGGTTTCAAAGTACTGGTTGGGGGAGGACTTGGCGCACAACCGCATCTCGCAATTACTACTCATGAATTTTTGGAAGAAGATCTGCTCATCCCCTATCTTGAATCAGTGTTAAGAGTTTTTGACCGGTACGGCGAACGCAACAGCCGTCATAAAGCAAGAATCAAATTCCTTATTCAGAAGATCGGTATCGATGCATTTAATGAATTAGTGAAAGAAGAACAACTTGCGTTGACACACCAGCGATACAAGGTTAACAGTGGATCGTTGCTTGTTAATAGTGTTCCTGCGTCCAATGGAAAATTGTCGATTAACAACTCAATTGATCCTTTTCGCTTCCAGCTTTGGAAAACAACCAATGTCTTTGCACAAAAACAACCCGGTTACTCTGCCGTATATGTCCGTGTATCCAATGGAAATATAAGCTCACACACCAGCCGCAGGCTGATTGAAAAATTAAAACATGTTATTGCCGACGATGTTCGTGTTACGATTAACCAGGGATTGCAGTTCCGCTTCGTAAAACCGGAGCATCTTGAATACCTGTACAGTGTTTTAGATGAAGAAGGTTTTGCTGCCGCAGGATTTGGAAGTGTAGCGGATGTAACCAGTTGCCCCGGCACCGATACGTGTAACCTGGGTATCAGCAACAGCACAAGCACTGCAGTGGCATTGAGCGAAGTGATCGAAGAAGAGTTCCCCGAATTCTTATACAATAAAGAAATTGCAATCAAGATAAGCGGTTGTATGAACAGCTGCGGACAACATGGAATGGCTGCTATCGGTTTTCATGGAAGTTCATTAAAAGCAAAAGGCCAGATATTACCCGCCTTGCAGGTTTTGATCGGTGGTGGAGTGCTGGGTGGCGGCGAGGGTCGAATTGCCGATAAAGTGCTGAAGGTGCCAAGTAAACGAGGTCCCGATGTGATCAGAACAGTTTTGACAGATTATAAAACCAATGCCACAGGCGGCGAAACATTTCTAAATTATAGTAAACGCAAAGGTGAAAAATATTTTTATGATCTATTAAAGCCATTGGCTAATCTCGAAACATTACTGGCCGAAGATTATATCGATTGGGGACAGGAAGAAAAATTTGCAACGGCTATTGGTGTAGGTGAGTGCGCCGGCGTCATGATCGATCTTATTGCCACTTTGATAATGGAAGCCGAAGAAAAGATTGCGGCAAGTGATGAATGTTTGAAGAATAGTAAGTGGGCCGATGGAATTTATAATGCGTATGCGGCACAGGTCCATACCGCAAAAGCTTTATTACTCCAGCAAGGTATACAATGTAATACGCAGCACGGTATTTTGAAAGATTTCGACGCAAATTTTAGTGATAAGGGATTGTACTTACAGGGAAGCTTCAAAGCGGCCGTCCTACGCATGAACGATGAGCAACCGTCTGAGCTTTTTGCAAACGAATATTCAGAGCAGGCAAAAAAGTTTATTGAGTTCGCAAAAGAATTTCGCGAACAAACTGTTCTTGCGGAAAAGTAAAACGTTATCCACCGATCATAAACTTTTCAGTGCTATGCCAGCCATTACCATAAAAAGTTACGAGGTATTGCCCTTTGCTTAAAACAGGAATCGCAACCTGGGTAAAGCCTGTAATGCCGCCGAGATCCTTTGTCATCATTTGTTTTCCATCAAAGGAAATAATTCTCATGCGATGAACAGGAAAAGCCATTCGAAGGTTTAGCGTATTTCCCTCCACGATTGTCGGATAAACTTCTACCGGTGCACTATCCACTCCATCCAATAAAAAGATTCCAGAATTAAAAAAACGACCATCTTTCTTTTCCATCCGTATTCGATAAAGAAAGGATCTCGTGTCCAGCGTATAGTGTTTCAAAGTATAATTACCCTTTAATGGCGTCAACTCACCGGCTGATTGATAATTCATCCCGTCATCACTGTATTCAACAATAAAGCGACGCGTATCTTCTTCAGCTATACCCGACCATTGGATCTCGTTATAGCCATGTTTTTGAACGGCGCTGTGGTTATAAATTTTCGCTGCCCGGTATTGTTGAGCTCCAATTTCAGGATGTGTATCGTCTTTAGCGGCAATAACATTTTGCTGAGCATGAGCAGAACCTATCATGGTGGAAAATCCTGCTGCCATTGGAAAGGTGGCTTTTACAAGTTGTAAAATCACTTTCCGCATAGTTGTAAGCTTTTGTCATGATGAGTAAAACAAATACAATGCCCGCATCTGGTGAAAATGAAATAAAAAGTGATTCCTGAAACTGAATAAATTAGGTACAAAAACACAAAAACTGCTGCTACTTCTTTCCTTTTTTGATGGGCTGTTTTGCTGAGAGCTTTTGGACTTGGCACAATTTTTTTATCAGGAATGAAAAATCGACTATGAATAATTTCTGGAGATCATTGATTGCGGGATATGCCGGTTGGAAATGGGGAGGAGGTTGTCTGGGAGGTATTGTTGTTTTTATAATTGTGTTCTGGCTGCTCGGCTATGTGAACTGCTAAACTGTTGATATTTTTTCACACTATAGATAAATGAACCGAATTGCGATCGCGGCGGGCAAGGTAGTGACAGTATCTCTGCCCGCTGTGATTATTTTAGAAATGACCGCAAAACATCAATTCGACTTAAATAAGAAATAATGTCCTTATCCATTCCTTCTTTACAAAAAAATGCATTCAAATCCTTCGCTCCGCTCAGGATGACAAAAACGAGAACATTAAAGTTGGCGAAAGATCCTGTTGCTTTGGCAAAAGCGAGCCGCCTGATTTATGTCAGCAGCAATGACGAGGGAATTGAAAGAATAAATGCCGGGAAAGGATTCAAATATTTGTTTCGGAAAAAAATTATCAGGGATAAAAATACACTTAAGCGTATCCGATCACTGGTGATACCACCTGCATGGAAAAATGTTTGGATCTGCAGAATTGCCGACGGTCATTTGCAGGCGACGGGCGTGGATATAAAGAATAGAAAGCAATATCGATATCACCCGATGTGGCATGAATTACGTAATAAAACAAAATTTTACCGACTGCCTGAATTAGGAAAATTGTTGCCCACAATGCGAAAGCAGGTCGAAGCTGATCTCTCTCTGCCTGGTCTGCCCAAGGAAAAAGTGCTGGCTGCCGTAGTAAGCCTGATGGAAAAAACCGGGATCCGAATCGGCAACGAGTTCTATGAAAAGCTATATGGGTCATTCGGCCTTACAACATTTAAGGATAAACATGCAGAGATAAAAGGTAACCAGTTAAAATTTAGTTTTCGTGGTAAAAAAGGTGTTGAACACACGGTTTCATTAAAGAGCCCGAAACTGGCGAAGATCGTTCAGAACTGTCGTGATATACCGGGCAAAGAATTGTTTCAATATATCGATGAAGAAGGAAACCGCCAATCGATCGATTC
>DASVAM010000004.1:0-6779 GCA_036376375.1 Chitinophagaceae bacterium | reverse complement strand
AATTGAACCGGAACCGCTTTTTGGTTGCCGGGATTCACGGGATCGCCGTTGATTGGAGGTTGTACGTTTCCGCCAGGGGCCATGGCCGGATTGGATGGATCAAACACAACCGGATATCCTGTTCTTCTTATATCATTATATTGGTCAACAGCGCTGCCAACAGATGATAACCACTTTTGAGTCATGATGATCTCTAATTTCTTTTCATTTGATGCCGCATCATATTCTAATAATACTTTATCGGTGTAAGTGGCCACCGCAGCTGTGCCGACCAATGCCGGAACAGTTTGTGTTGGTTTTACATAGGTTGTGATGACATAATCAACCTGTTTAAATGATTCATCCATTGCTGCCGCAAGTTTTGCCTTTGCATCACCTGCAACAATTCCAACATTTATCAATTCTGCTTCGAGGTATAGCCGGTCGGCATAAGTGATCAGCCTGTAAGGGGCCGCGCCGGTTCCGCTGTTTGCAGTCGCCACGGTGGCGCTGCCATCATCATACTTTCCACCGACAGGATAGATCCCGAAAAGACTAATTGTATTTTGCTGGGCCCTGTCACGATCAGGACCAACTGATCCGAAATAGATTGAGACAAATGGGCCGTCCCTGTACTCAGTTTGATTACCTTCTCTCGGAGCCTGCGTTGCATTTACCTGGTTATAGATATAATAAGGAATCCTTGGATCCGGATTATTGGTAAATATCTCCGGATTATACCCTTTCATGATCTCATAAAACCAGGGACTAACATGATTGCTTCGCTGGGTTGCGAAATAAGTATAGAAACCAGGGTTTCTGTCATCTGTTGCACCATTTGGACCATAAGGAATAAGAAAACTTTCGGCGGTGCTGCTGATCAGATTACCACCGCTTACCAACGCATTCACTTCTGCCGATACATTTTTCACTTTCCTGATCTGCGTATACATTTTTAATTTTATTGTATTGGCAGCCTTTATCCATCTTGCCACATTTCCACCGTAGATCAGATCGTCAGTACCCGGCAAGTTCGGATTGGGGGCAGTTGCGTTATTCAGATCAGCAATGCCCTCATTAATTAATGCAAACAGGCTTTCATATATAACTGCATCATCATCAAATTTTGGATGCAGTACTCCCTCTTTTAATTTATTTGCTTCGGAATAGGGAACATCGCCAAATACATCAACCGCCACACTATAAGTGTAAGCTTTTAAGATTTTGGCAATACCCGCATAACGAAGATTGCCCGCTGCCGTTGCATTTCTTATGATGTCTTCCAGGTTTTGCAATACGCCATACACAGGAAAGCTTGTACCGGGATTTGCAGTTGAAGCGAACAGTTTCGACCAGGCGGTTTGAATATTCACATCAACGCCGGTGATGCCATATTTATCTGCTTCTTCTCTTGTGCTCATTTGATGTGTGTATACTGCAAGTACTTCAGATAAGCCGCCATTTTGCTCATCCATCGACAACAGATCACCTAAAGTTCTTTGTGTCGTGGGCAGCAACTTTGAAACTTCTATTGTTGTTGGATTGTTGGGATCAGTGTTGATATCCAAAAATTTCTTGCACGACACTGCCAGCAACGCAACAAGCGGGATGAAAAATTTTATTTTATGTCTCATATTATTAAAATTGAGTTGGGTGATTAGAATGATATGTTCACGTTAAATCCAAAACGTCTTGTTGTGGGTGCTGCTGATAATTCTATGCCCTGCACTGCAGTGGAACCAAAGCTGTTTACTTCCGGATCGAAATTGGTATACGGAGGAATATTCGGAGCCATATGCCATAAGTTCCTTCCGCTTAGGCTTAAAGTGACTGCTTTGAACGGGAGCTTTTTCAAAAGATCCTTTGGAATATCGTACGCTAATGTTACCTCCCTGAGATGATAGACGGTCGCATCATAAACATTCCATTCAGTGGCAGAATTAATTCCAAATGAACCTGAAGGACCGCCGGATGAAAAGTAAACATCGTTACCGGTAACCACGGTATGATTTGGCACTGATTTGCCATTGACCAGTAATGGTTGACCCGGATTATTCGGATCTCCATATACACCCGGGATGATCCAGGTGGTTTGGCGGTCTCTTGTATCTTTGGTAACACCGCGACCCAATAACGAGGCGACGGTTACTGAATAAATATCTCCGCCTTGTGTCCAGTCCCAAAGAACATTTAATGAAAGACCTTTATAGCGGAGTGTATTGGTAATACCCATTTTGAAATCAGGTGTAGGATCACCGATCATCGCCTCATCATCCGCAGTAATGGTCCAACCAGTGACCGGATCGATCAGCAAATTCCCATCCGCATCGCGGGCAGTAACGGTTCCTCTCAGATATCCAAATGGTTTACCTGGTTCCAGGTAAGGATTGATGCCCGAGATTATTCCAGCCATCTGGATTCTGTCAACACCACTTGTTAATTCTGTAACTGTATTTTCATTATGTGTAAACACTCCATGTACATCCCAGCTGAAATCTTTCCCTCTGATTGGACGAACGATCAGGTCAACTTCTACGCCGGTATTTTTGATAGCGCCGAAGTTCGTTACCTGGGCTAAGTAGCCCGAAGAAGGAGGCGTCGTAATAATAGCGATAAGGTTCGTGGATTTTTTATCATACCATGCGAAGTCGAGTTCAACCCTTCTTTTTGCAAAGCTCAGTTGAGTTCCTATTTCCAGTTCAGTGGTGAATTCGGGTTTAAGTTCCGGACTATTGGCTGTTGTTGGGAGAGAGGCGGATGGAATGCCTGTGAAACTCGGGTTGATGGTATACACATCATTTAAGGCGTAAGGTGTTGCATCACGACCAACTTTGGCCCAACCAGCTCTTATTTTTGCATAATCGATCACATCGCTTTTTATATTGAATGCATCCGTAACGATCACCGAGCCAGATATGGATGGATATAAATAACTCCTGTTTTCCACCGGTAAGGTTGAAGACCAGTCGTTACGAAGCGTTCCATTCAAGAACGCAAAATTTTTATAGCCAAGTGTTACATCGCCAAATACGCCAATGATCCTTTGCCTTGAATAAAAGTCCGTTGTGAACTGCTGTTGTGCGGTATTACTGAGCGTATGTATCCCCTTTGTGATAAATTGGTTACCTGTTTGTACCGCATCTGTAATGGTACGTTGGTTCACGTTATTACCAACCAGTACTTTTAAATTAAAGTCTCTATTATTCAGTGTTGGGGTTAGCGTAACAAGGAAGTTTGATTCTATTTCATTTTTTCTATAATTATCTAACACTAGTCTGCCAAGACCAGATGCAGCTCTTGAACCAATCTCGGTTACCTCTCGTCTGTCAATACGTGCTACATTGTTCCCGAGCGTATAATCAACACGTATCCATTTCTTAATTGTGAAATCAAAATGAGCACCAGCGACTATTCTTTCCTCATCTGTATTGATCGTATTGTATTTTGCTGACCAGCGTGGATTGTCGTAACCGGTTACGTTAGGCTGTAAGGGTAAACCATTTTTATCTTCAAAAGGAAGATTCAGATCCCAGTTGCGGGCAAGGAATAATGAACGGGCAAAAGAGGATGCAGTACCACCCACCTGGTTCTCACCAAAGAAACCACCTTGTTGATCAGCACGGGTATAAGAAAAATTTCCACTTACATTAATACCAAGACTTAATCTTGTAGAGGCGCCTAAAGCAAGGTTCGCTCTCTTAAGTGAAGAATTATCAACATATCCCTTATGATATAAATGGGATGCAGTAACACCTACAGATGTCTTTTCATCACCCCCACTTACATTCAAAGAATTTTCAGTAATAAGTCCTCTTCTAAAGAGGTCCTTTACGTTATCAGGATATGCCCGGTATGGAATGTTAGCTGTTGGAAATAATTCCGGATACGCAGCCTGGTAAGAAGGCCATGCAGGAATAGAATCCAGGGCACTAAATGCTGGTCCCCACGACCCATTTGCATTTGAATACCCTAATTGGGACCCTGCGCCAAATTCATTTTGATATTCCGGCAGGTTTGCGATCGTTTCAGTAGAAATAGAAGACTTCAAATTGATCTCCGTCCCTTTTGCACGACGGGTACTACCGGATTTTGTGGTGATAACGATCACTCCATTGGAGGCTCTTGAACCATATAACGCAGCTGCGGATGAGCCCTTTAATACGTTCATGGTGGCGATATCATTCGGATCAAGATTTGCAATACCGTTTGAATAGGCACCACCGTTTGAGACCTGGCTCGTTGTTGTAAGCTGATCATTGCTGTACGGGATACCGTCAACGACAATTAATGGTTCACTGTTGCCAAAGAAAGACGTGTTACCCCGAATTTGAATTCGCGTCGCGGCACCCGGAGTTCCCTGCGAACTCCTGATATCTACACCGGCCACCTTGCCTTGCAGACCTTTTAAGATATCGGGCTCTGATTTTTGCAGCAGGTTATCGGGATTTACTTTTGAAACGGAATAACCAAGTCCCCGGTCACTTCTCCGGATGCCGAGGGCCGTTACCACAACTTCCGCCATCACTCCCACACCCGTTAAGGTTGAGTTGACTGTGGTTTCATTGCCGATATTCACTTCGCCTGCCTGGAAGCCCGAAGAACTAAACACGAGAATTGCATTTGGCGGGGCCTGGATGCTATAATTCCCGTTTTCATCGGCTGATACCGCTGTGGTGGTACCTTTGATCGTTACAGTAGCATAAGGTACCGGTTTACCCTCAGCGTTGGTTACTTTACCGGTAACCGTTCTGTTTTGTCCAAACATGATGAATGCTGACAAAAAGAATAAGGTCGTTAATAAGGATTTTTTCATGCAAACATTTTTTTTGTTAATTACTATTGAGGTAGGCATCAATTTGCATGATTTTGCTTCATTGTGCCGGTATTCAATTACTGAAGCATGAATGTTCGTTATTAAAACCGATCGGTGAATGACCGAATTCTTCAGTGGTTTGTAATATTTGATAAACGATGCAGCGATCAGGCAACTGTTGAAGTCAGCATTAATAGCTTTCACCTACTCATGACTATCAGTTGATTTTCGTTTGCCTTTCGTAATGGTATTTGTCCACATGACATTATTTAATATTCGTTAACATGAAGGACAAATAAATTAGTTGAAAATAACGTTTGATTATTTTCATGACTACACATGACGAAGCCGGCATATTAATTTTTGACCACAACCGTTGCTGCTATGGTAAGAGACTTTCAGTTAAGGCTTCTGTTCATTCCTTTGCTCGGGCTGTTGATCCCCGCGGTATCGGGAATCATTTCCTATGAGAAATATTCTGCCTGGCAGCTGATCGTTTCCAATGGTTATTTTATACTGACGTCCTTTATCATCTGGGGTGGCTGCAATTGGATCCATATGAAGTTGCGACCGATGTTTCGGAGAACGCAGAACCCATTTTTAAAGATCTTATCCATATCAGTTGTATCGGCGCTGTATGGGGCAGCATCCGGGGGCGCCATGACGATGATCTGGTTTCGTGTTTCAAAAGAATCATTTACCTGGAGCAGGTTTTTTGCATTCACAGCCTTTACAATAATGGCGGTGCTGATCTTTACCCTGATATATGAGATCCTCTTTTTAAGTAAAGAAAGGGAGCTGGACACCAAGATCGTTGAAGTATTGGATAAGGAACGGATAGAGGCAAAACTCGATGTATTGAATAATGAATTGGATCCGCATTTTATTTTTAATTCATTAAATACACTCAATCACCTGATCATTACCAATCCTGATATTGCTTATGTTTTCAATACCCGTCTTGCAGAGGTATATAAATATGTATTGATGAATAAGAATAAAGAGCTTGTTTCCCTGTTTAAGGAGCTTGAGTTCATTGAAAGCTATTTTTTCCTGTTACAGGTAAGGCATGAAAATAAATTAGTATTTGAATTAGATGCCAAGGAAGCCGAAATAAGAAAGATCATGATGCCTCCCTGTACGCTGCAGACGGTGGTCGAAAATGCAATAAAGCATAATGAATTCAGTGCTGAAAGCCCTTTGATGATAAAACTGTCGTTGAACGGCGAGTATGTAAAAGTGAGTAATAACAAGAAACCAAAACCGTACCTGGTTGATTCAACAAATACAGGATTGAGAAATTTAAGTTCAAGATATATGCTGTTGTGTAATAAAAATATTATTATAGAAAATGAGGAGGATAAATTCCTTGTGAAACTACCGTTAATTAGTAACCTTTAAACCTTACGCCATGTTAAACACTATTATTATCGAGGATGAACGACCGTCGCGGGAGAGCCTTTTACAAACCCTTGCCCGCATCTCGGCGGATGTGAACCTGCTGGTGACTATTACCTCAGTACAGGAAGGGATCAATTATTTAAGTCAGCCACGAAATGCTGATATTATTTTCAGCGATGTGCAATTGCCGGACGGTTTGTCTTTTGAGATCTTTCGTCATTGCGCGGTTGATTCACCGGTAATTTTCGTGACAGCCTATGACGAGTTTATGATGAATGCCTTTGAGTATAATGGAATTGATTATTTATTGAAACCGGTTGATGAAAAAGAGTTGGACAAATCGCTCAAGAAGTACAAGATGCTGCAGCAACATTTCGCCGGAAAGGACAACGATATACGCAAATTGATAGATCCATTTTTACAACCGAAGAAGACAAGATTGGTCGTGAAGAAAGGAATTGAAAGCATTGCCCTGCCTTTTGATGATATTGTGCTGTTCTTTACGGAGAACAAAGTGGTTTATGTAATGGATAAGTCCGGGAAAAAATATCTATCTGATAAAAACCTTTGTGATCTTGAAATGGAA
>DASVAM010000715.1:0-4019 GCA_036376375.1 Chitinophagaceae bacterium | reverse complement strand
ACCGTACACTCTAATTTTGATACAGTTTTCCTCACCGGCAGCTATCTGCGATGCCATTAAAACGCCACTCGCACCGTTGTCAAATTTCATGAAGACAGCGCCATCATCATCGAGCATCCTGCCTTCAACCATTATATTAAGATCAGAACAGATCTTTGTCACTTTCAAACCAGTCACATACTCCGCCATATTAAATGCATGGGTTCCGATATCCCCCATTGCGCCTGCAATACCGCTTCTCTTTGGGTCGGTACGCCATGCAGCCTGTTTATTATTGCTTCCCTCTAAAAATGTACTTAACCAACCTTGCGGGTATTCGACATATACCTTTTTTATTTTACCAAACATGCCGCTTTTTACCATTTGCTTTGCCTGTTTCACCATTGGGTAACCGGTATAGGTATGCGTAAGTAAGAGGATCATTCCGCTTTGTTCAACCTTCTGTTTTAATTTTTTTGCTTCATCAAGAGTAAATGTCATCGGTTTTTCCAACGCAACATGAAACCCTTTCTCTAAGGCCATCATTGCCGGATCAAAATGCACAAAGTTGGGAGTAACAATGCTGACAAAATCGATGCGCTTATCTTTTGGCAGCGCCGCTTCTTTTTCCAGCATCGTTCTGTAATCGGTATAAATTCTTTCTTCATCAAAAAAAAGATCATGACCGGAAGCCATGGCGATTTCAGGATTGACACTAAGTGCTCCGGCGACAATGTCAACCTGGCCGTCCATGTTAATTGCGATGCGATGAATGGCGCCAATAAATGCATCACGACCACCACCGATCATTGCAGCTCTTAATTTTCTATTTCCCATATTTCAAACAGTTGTTTGTGATTTGTCCGAAGGTACAAAGTACTCCTTTGGAGACTCCTTCGGAGATATAAAATAAATTCGTGAACAGTGAAGATAAATGTGTTTTTAAAAATAGTACATTTAGCCTTTACAATTTTTTTCATCTCCAAAGGAATCTCCGGGGGGTCATTGATCTTTGGACAAAACCAACGATATGCAAGCCGTAAACAAAAGCCAACTATTTCTCGCAAGCAGAATTGCATTGATTGTTACCGCCATCACTTTCGCTTACCGTGCCGCTCTTGAAGGAACGTGGGGTGCCGAATTCAATCTCAACAAGGAACAGATCGGATGGATATTTAGCCCGGCATTCTGGGGGTTTACATTAGCAATGATCTTTGGCGGCCCTCTTTGTGATATTCTTGGTATGAAAAAATTGGTGGGTCTTGCATTTGCAGGTCATGTCGCTGGTATCATTATTTACCTGATCGCAAAAGATGCGACAATGCTTTTTGTTGGAACAGTTTGCATAGGAATTGGTAATGGAATGGTGGAAGCAGCGTGTAATCCATTGGTTGTTTCTCTTTATCCGGATAACAAAACAACAATGCTAAATAAATTTCACGTATGGTTCCCCGGCGGTATTGTGATCGGAGGGCTTATTTCATACTTATTGCTCGAACAAATGCAACTTGACTGGCGGATCATGATTGCAATTTTGTTTTTACCTGCCGCAGTTTATGGATGGATGTTTTTGAAACTTGAATTTCCTCAAACAGAAAGGGTACAAAAGGGAGTCAGCACAAAAGAAATGTTTATGAGTTGTTTGAATCCTTTATATATAATAATGATCATCTGTATGTTCATGACAGCCGCCGCGGAGCTGGGAACAGGTACATGGATCGGCGCTCTATTGAGCGGCGCAGGGGTTTCAGGTATATTGGTACTTGTATTTATCAATGGGATTATGGCTATCGGCCGCTCATTTGCAGGGCCGATCGTACATAGGTTGAATCCGAACGGCATGCTGATCTTATCAGCATTATTTGCCTGCATCGGGTTATTTCTTTTGAGTAAATCCAGTGGCTATGCTGCATTTGGTGCAGCTTTTGTTTTTGCGATGGGCATTTGTTTCTTCTGGCCGACGATGCTGGGTTTTGTTTCTGAATACCTGCCTAAAACAGGTGCACTCGGATTATCCTTAATGGGAGGAGCAGGCATGTTCTCTGTTTCACTGGTCTTACCTGTAATGGGAAAATGGTTTGATAAAGCAAAAGAGAATGCAGTTGCTGCTGGCAATGATGTTGCAAAAGCTGAAGCCGTTGCCGGCTCAGATACATTATTAAAAGTGGCGATCATGCCGGCGATATTGCTCGTCATTTTTACGATCATTTATTTTGTAAGAAAAAATAAACCGGCTCAGCTTGCGCATTCATAAAACATGAATCTTACAACCCGCATCCAACTTTCAGCAATGATGTTTCTCCAGTATTTTATTTGGGGGGCATGGTACGTTACTATGGGGACCTACATGGGAGAACATTTTAAAGAAAGCGGAATAGATAACAGTATTGGCCAGGCTTATTCAGCACTTGCCATTGCGACGATGATATCACCTTTCTTTGTTGGGATGATCGCTGACCGCTTTTTTGCTGCGCAACGTATTATGGGCCTGCTTCACTTAATTGGCGCAGTATTATTATTCCTCGCAACAAAAGTTGATAACTCTTCAACTTTCTATTGGATCATTTTGTTGTACTCCCTGCTTTATATGCCAACAATTGCATTATCCAACAGCATTGCTTTTTATCAAATGACAGATGCCGGAAAACAATTTCCATGGATCAGAGTTTTTGGAACCTTAGGCTGGATCGCTGCCGGGCTTGTTATCGGTTTTTTAAAAATAGAACCTACGATTTATACATTTATTATAGCGGCTGGAGTTTCCGCCGCATTAGGATTATTGAGTTTTACTCTTCCGAACACGCCGCCCAAAGGAAAGTCGCGGAGTTCTGCTTCCAGTCCATTGGGCGCCGAAGCTTTTGTATTATTTAAAAGCAGACCCTACCTCATATTTTTTATAGCGGCTATTTTAGTTTGTATACCCTTGTCGTTTTACTATGGATGGGCAAATCCTTTTTTAAATGAATTGGGAATAAATAATGCCGCCGGTAAAATGACCTTTGGACAAGTCTCTGAAGCAGTGTTCATCCTCGCGATCCCTTTTCTATTTAATCGAATAGGCGTAAAGAACATGCTGCTGATGGGGATGACAGCCTGGATACTCCGGTATATCTGTTTTGCCTACGGTGATCCGGGCAACAATTTGTGGATGCTTTATGCCGGTATTATTTTACATGGCATATGCTATGATTTCTTTTTTGTAACAGGATACATGTATACTGAAAAGAAAGCCGGAGAAAAAATAAAAAATGCCGCCCAGGGCTTATTCACATTTGCGACTTACGGGGTCGGCATGTTCATTGGCACATTGATCTCCGGTGAAGTGGTGGGCAACTATGCAATGTCACCGGAGGGACATGATTGGAAAAGCATCTGGTTTGTGCCGGCTTATATTGCTTTAGGAGTGCTCGTATATTTTATTTTATTTTTTAAAGAAAAAAGACAAATACGGGTGGCAGGCGTGCCAGAAAATGTAGGTGCCCCTGAAGTTTGAAACAGGTACTGTTGTAACTTTAGAACCCGCTTGAATATGAAAAAATCAAACCGCCGTGATGCCCTGAAAAAAATTGCAGCTGGAACTGCAGCCGCCACAGTTGTTCCTTTTATCAGCTCATTTGTAACCGAACATAAAAAATCCAAAAAACTCAAGTTGAAAGGCAATATCAATCATTCCGTTTGTCAATGGACTTACAATTTTATTCCATTGGAAGAACTTTGTGTTGAGGTAAAAAAGATCGGCTTTGGGGCGATTGACCTGATCGCTCCCAAAGATTGGCCCACACTTAAAAAGCATGGCCTGTTCTGTTCCATGTGTTATATCGCCGGTAAAGTAAGTCTGACAGAAGGATGGAATAATAAAACTTATCATCCACAACTCATCAAAGATTATATGGAAGTAATTCCACTTGTAAAAGAAGCTGGTTATAAAAACCTGATCTGTTTTAGCGGCAATCGTAAAGGAATGGATGATGAAACCGGTATGAACAATTGCGCAGAAGGCTTGAAACAGATCATTGGCCTTGCAGAAAAAAATGACGTGA
>DASVAM010000711.1:0-2379 GCA_036376375.1 Chitinophagaceae bacterium | reverse complement strand
CTTATAACAACACGATTTCCTTCGGCCACCATTTCATCTGCAAAAATTTCATAAGCAGGAAAAACAGAGTCGAAAAACTCAATATGCTCTATAAGGTGTTGGTCGGAGACATATTTTTCAAGGAGTTGTCTTGTTTTTTTTACTCCACTGACGGCATTGAAATATTCAATTATCAGTTCTTTGTTTTTTTGTGAGTTGTCCATAAAAAAGAGTTTTATCAAATATATTTTATCAAAGAAGTTTTTTGTTAACGCAATTGTTGCAAAGATTTATTCTTTTGTTGCAGTTTGGTTTTTTCTCCGTATAGACGATGGAAGAAATCCAAACATTTCTGCAAACGCTTTACTAAAATGACTTTGTGTTTGAAATCCTGTTTTAAATGCTGCTTCACCAACGGTCACGTCTGTTGTTTCCAGCAACTCTTTGGCTTTTTGCAATCGAATGACCTTTATATATGTCGCCGGCGGCTGTTGTATCAAGGGTTTCAACCTCCGGAATAGACTGGCTCTGCTCATATTCATTTCCTTGCTTAAGGTTGACGTATCAAAGAGCTCATTATCCATATTTGCAATGATCACAGCATTTACTTTTTGCAGGAACGCAGCTTCCTTCGGATACAGGATCGATAATTGCGCAACCAGCGTATCGGCCTTTGAAAAATGGGAACGCAACCGTTTTCTTATTTCATCATAGTAATCGGGTATAATTTTTTTATTGATCTCAATGGGTTTGTTATTTTTCTCCTGATGTTGATCAGTTAATACAGGCAGTATAAAAGAAAAACAAGTTTGTTTATGTTCCTTATCGGCTTTTACGGATACCGGCTGCTTACATGAGCGAATGATCTCGGTAACGGGACAAAGATTGATACCCGTATTCATTACTGTTATCTCTAATCCACTTGCCTGTTTATCTGCTATTATAGTAATTGTGTTCTCCTGGGGCACATAGCTAATAATATTACAAATAAGGTTTGTGAGATCACAAATAACCAAATCGGGACGGAACGGCAGCACCAGCTTTTTTTCTTTTGCTTCAACCCTTAACACAATACCATGCGACCGGGCTAAAGGTTGCAATATATTTACCAGTCCGTTTAATAGTTCTATGATGTCGGTCGCTGCGGGATGGATCATAAAGTGGCTGTATTACCCGGGTAAAAGCCGGATCATAATTGTATCCATAAGATAAATTTTTTTATTGAAAACACGTAAAGAAATTTCTCAGGCATGGGCGGCAACGGCTTCGGTTTTCATTACTTCTTTTGCATAACCCGACACTGAGAACAATTTTACCGGTATCTGGTCCAATACTGGTTTCATATCTATCGCGTCACCATTTGCATAGAATATCATAATCCCTGCGAAAACTTTTTGCAAAGGATCAGTAGCTGCCTGTATTTGTTGCTCCAATGCTGCAACAGGTATATAGTTTATAGTAAATGGATGGCCAGAAATATTTTCAAACTCTTTTACCATTTGGGCAGGACTGATTGCTTCGGGTCCGCCAATTTCCAATGTCTTTTTTTCAGTTGATGTATTGTCGATACAAGCAACTGCAAATGCTGCAACATCTTTATAGGAAACATAGCTAATCGGGTTTGTTCCATCACCAGGTATTTGCGCAACGTGATCGGCATAATTAAATCCTAAAGCCGGACTTAACCAAATTTCCATAAAAAAGGATGCTTGCAGGATGGTATAGTTCATACCACTGTTTATGATGGCTTGCTCGGCAGTTCGCTTTGCTTCAGTAAGTGGATTGTCGAATGCATGCTTATGACGGGATGAAATAAAAATAAATTTTTTTACCCCGGATTCTTTTGCTGCTGCGATCAGGTTAAGATTGCCATCATGATCCACCGTTTGAATATTATCTCCTTCTGCTCTTGATAAGGTGGAAGAGACGGTCGTGATCACTACATCACAGCCCTTACAGGCCCTTAATAATGAGCTTTTATTCTTAAAATCACCTTCGGCTAAAGAACAGCCCATTTTCACTAATGCTGCGATCTTTTCTGATGATGAAGATTTTCTGACCAATGCTCTTACCGGTTCTTGTTGTGCGGTAAGCTGACGGCAGATCTCACTGCCCAATAGTCCTGTTGATCCTGCTACGAGTATCATAAAAAATTGTTTTGGTTGTTTAAATTAATTTTTAAAAACGTTAAGGCGAGGTTCCATTTAGTAGATACCCTTTATGAATGAGTGTTTGGCAACAATCAATCGATAACCCTTGGGTGTTTCTGTTTAGACTCTCTCATAAAGATCTGGTATAAATATAGCATTGATCGCAGGGCCTTACCAATACCTCAATTGGGGTACAGTTGTAAAACTGGCGGAATTTGATTTACTTCAGTATATGGATCTGCCGGACCTA
>DASVAM010000389.1:0-3172 GCA_036376375.1 Chitinophagaceae bacterium | reverse complement strand
ATAGTGATCATGTGCCTCCTTATTTCAGAATGGATATACGTCTTGCTTTGCGTAAAGACAAAAAGAAAGCATCTTCTACATTAGCATTGGACATACAAAATTTACTGGGTATAGAAAATACAGATGCCCTGGCTTATGATTTCGATCCAAAAACTCATCAATGGGGTTATAACAAACTTTCAGGTTTTGTTCCTGTGATCAGTTACCAGGTGAATTTTTAAGCGGTGGATCTGAAAGGAATGGACTTCAATCACTGCGTTATTTCAGGTGATATTCTTTTTTCAAATAAGGGACCAGGCGGGAGCAATATTCCTGATAATGTTTCAACCAGTTATTATAATTATTTAATACCCTCACCTGATTTGTTAACCTGTTGGCATATTCTGTCAACAACCGATAATCGTCTGTCATGAATTTAGGTTCGGAGGGACTGGTAAGAATGTAAGCGGCCCCCCTATTGTGCCCATTTGCACGGAAATAACCTTCACTAAAGATCCGCGTTGCAAATTCCGAATTACTGTAGTTAAGCCGGCCGTAGTCTTCCAGGTATCCCTCGGTTGTTGCTATAAAGTTATCCAATTTGTTAAGACTGTCTACCACGTTACGATTCCTGATGAGCCGCATGTTACCGCCACTTTTTAGTTGAGTGAGTGTGTTTTTGGTTAAACTATTCAACGGCACTATTGGGCCAGTGTAAGCTCGTTTTAAGTAATAGGATTTCCGGATGTCAATTGTATTGATATTTCCTGAATAGATAAGACCCACCAGGGTGTCCAAAGCCTGCTTTCTTGTCGTATCACTTAACAACCAGCTAACATAATAAATATCAGCTTCAATTTCTTTGACCATTGAAGTGATGAATTGCTTTTCACGCCGGTGCTCTACATAATGTTCCCTTTGATTTTCCACAAAAAAACCAAGCGTAATGGCAAGGAACAACATAAAGAACTCCCAGAAATAGTGAGTCCACTTTTTTCGTGGTGTGTGGGTATGTGCATGTACTTCCATAAATATTTATTTCTCCAAAGAAATCTGCTGGTCTGGCGACAGGTGATATTCTCTTTTCAGCAGTTCATTGAGATTTTTTGCTTTTGCCATCAAACGTCTTGCTTCCAGCCGCATTGTTTTATTGAAAACGGTTAGCATATGGATGCGGTAATTCAGCCGTTGTTTTGCATCATCGGTCAATCGTAATGCCGGATTATGGCTGATGCGATTTACATTATTATCCTCATCCCGCATACCATTTAATACCACCCCATCAAAAACACCTTCGGCAATATTCCGGTAACTACGCATAATTTCTTCTTCATCGTTTGTGCCCCAGGCAAAAGCCCGGACGGCAACGTCGTAGGAAATGATGCTGTCGCTGACAACCGATTTTCTGACCAACCTTAAGTTACCTGCATTTTTTAATTGTTGCATTGTTCCATCTACCGGTGTAAACCGGAAGGCTACACCACGGGTAGCAAAAGAGTTATAATAGTACAGATTACCGCTTTGCTCCAACGCCTGATTATTGTTTAATAAGACCATGAATGAGTCAAGTAGCAGCGCTCTTTCGTTTCTTAACCGGACAATGTCAGAAAGCCGGCTGATGTCCGCATCCAGATCGCTGACCAATGCCCGGACAAATTTTTTCTCCCGCTGATTTTCTATCATATGCTCACGTTGATTTTCTGCCAGGAACCCACAGAACACCGCGAAAAACAGCATCAAAAACTCCCAGAAATAATGTGTCCACTTTTTCCGCGGCGTATGGGTATGTGTATGTACTTCCATAATTTTCATTTCACATTGTACTCTTCTTCAATGATTGCTTTTGTCTGTTGAGCTTTATCAAGCATCTGATTATTCATCATCAAAAGATAAGAATTAACTGAGTTAAGAAAATGAAGTTTATTAAGGAATAATTGAATGGTGGCCTTATCCTTCTTTAACAATTTAGGGTTGCCTCGGGGCCTTTCAAATCCGAATACGCCAGTCGCCATTTTATTAAACACACGGCTATCAAAGATCTCTTCTATGAGTTTTGTATATTCTCGGACAAAAAACTGCTCCCTGTCAATTATAATTCCATTCCAACGTACCTGGTTATCGTACGACATAATAGCATCTGATACACGCTGCTTTCGTATCAAACGCAGGTTGCCTCCATTTTTTAATTGCTGTATAGTACGATCATTACTAAAATATACAGTAGTAACTGTAAGTAACCTGGCCGAATAATAGATCGAGCTGCCATACACATCAGGATCTGGCTGATCCAGCATAATATTTAATGAATCAATGAAAACCTTCCGCACAATACGGGTATTTATTAAGCTATCAAGTTGTTTTATATCTCCTTTCAAGTCTTCAAGAATTGAATTAACGTATTGCTTTTCCCGCTGATGCTCTATTGTATGCTCTAATTGATACTCCGCTAAAAAACCACAGAACACAGCAAGGAATAACATGAGAAATTCCCAGAAGTAGTGGCTCCATTTTCTTCGTGGCGTATGGGTGTGTGCATGTACTTCCATAATTCTTTGATTTTTAAAATATAGCGTGGCTCATAACTCAATGTATTTTATAGTACCAGAGAATCTTGCTGTATCTATTTCAAGATCCTCCACAAAAGATTTAATGTATTGCTTTGCTCTTTGTGTTCGATATAATGCTCTCGCTGGTTTTCTACAAAAAAACCTGCTGTTACAACCATGAACAGCATGAAAAATTCCCAGCTGTAATGCGTCCATTTTTTTCGTAGTGTATGCGTATGTATATGTACTTCCATAGAGCTTATTTTATCCTGTTATACTTTTTCAAAATTTCAATTGTCCGTTTATGCGGCAATGCATATGATTTGTTTCCATTGATCCCTTCCATTGTTTCTGCTGCTACCATCGCATTAATGATAGCTTCCTCCGTTGCCTGTATGGTAGCTTCAAATAAAGGATTGATCAAATCATTCGGCAGCTCGTCAACTTTTGTAAAATTATTTCTTTGAAAAGCAGTTGGATTAGCAGTGGAAAAAGCAATAAAAATATCGCCGGAACCATTGGTGCCTTGTCCGCCCACCTGCCCGATGCCCAATGAAACCCGTTGAACAATTCTTTTTAACTGGTGTGGCAAAACCGGTGCATCCGTTGCAACAACTACGATAATAGATCCATCACCCGCTTTATAA
>DASVAM010000706.1:0-14928 GCA_036376375.1 Chitinophagaceae bacterium | reverse complement strand
ATTATAGCTTATCGAAATGCTATTGATATGTTGAGCCGTGTCAAAATAGAAAGCTGCGACAAATGGTTTTTCTCTAAATCCAAGCCATGCTGCATCGCTGAAATTTTCAGCGAGCCCCTTTTTAAGATCAATTAATCCGGTCGCCCCGGTTCCTTTGTATTTGTCATTTGGCTGATTTATTAATTCCGCACTTGTCGGTCTTACTCCTTTCTTAAAAAAAGCAAATAATGCAATCGGACTGCTATACCATCCCGTTCTTGTTGCCCGGGCTTTTACCACTGTAAATCCATTAGCTGACAGGGGGGTATTATATATGGGCGAGGTAGTGCTATCAGGGTCTGAGTCATCAATCGTGTATCGTATGTTTACACCCCCCACCTGGTGTTTTAGTTCGATCAGTTCATTATCAGATAAAATGAATTCTTCATTCTTTACGATTGGCGGTGTTAGCGTAAGTATTTCGTTTTCGTCAGGAATATAACCGCGGTCGAATCTTATTCTTTCATTTTGCTTTTGTAATTCCTCCGCCTCTATCGGAGAGATCTTTGTGTTCCAGATAAATACTTCCTTCAAAGAATCAAACCGTGCAAATGAGGAATCTCCGCTTTTATCAATTTGGGTACCGGCCACCGAAAGTGACCGGAGATTCTTTAGCTTGCTGATCTCATTTAAGGAATTATTAGTGATCAATGAATTATTTAACACCAACTTTTCAAGATTTGAAAACTGATTGATCGTTTTCATATCTGCATCAGTAACAGGCATATTCCCAAGATTGAGCACAACAAGTTGCTGTTTTACTTTTAATAGCTCCTCTAATCTCTTCCTGTCAAATTTTTCTCTTACAAAAAAATCTGCCTGTAGTGCCGGAGAATTTTGTGACAATGGAAACACCGAACAAAACGGGCCACTTAATTTTTGAATTGTTGAAGCTGGTGCTGCTGCAAACGGGTATATTTTTTCGGTTTCGTCTTTTGGCTGATGAATAAATTTCGCGGCAAGCACCTTTACAGTATCCTCATCCGCATAATCCCTTATTGCTTTCTTCATATCCGCTCCTGACTGTATCCATGCAAATAAAAGATCAATTTCTTCCTGGCTTAATTGAGGTTTGCCCTTTGGCGGCATGTGTTTTTTATCCTCGGCTGGTAAATTGATGTTTTGAATGATATGACTATTTAATGCATCGCCCGATTTCCAAACAGGTCCATTCTTTCCGCCTGCTAAAATTTTCTCTTCAGAGGTAAGGATCAGCTCGCCTTTTGACTTCTTTTCATTATGGCAGGAAAAGCATTTTGATTTTAGTATGGGTCGTATAGCGGCAGTAAACAAAGAGCTGCTGTCCGTAATTTTCTCTTCGATCTCATTTTCATCCTGCAAAGGTTGCCACACAAACCCTTCGCCATGCGTCAGGTTGGAACCAAAATGACTTCCAATGATCATGACTGTTAATGATAAAGTGGTCATCGTTCCTAAGACAAAATTCTTTTCCTGAAAAGACTGATAGGTCAATAAAAGCGCATAAGATAAAATAGCCGTTATGACCCCCAGTATTTTATGTTTAAAGAGAATATCTTCTTCGTATCCACCTTCTCTTGAAAGAAAAAAGCCCATCAGTGCTGTAAGTGCTGCTGTAAAAGCCGTAACCTGCAATACAAGAACAAAGATCTTTTGAAATGCCCCGGGATCGATACTTTTTCTGCCAAGCCATAAAATAAATGAAATAACAAGAAGCCCGATCGGTAAATGAAGTAACAGCGGATGCATTCTTCCCACAGCCTGTAACGACGGCGGCAGCGATACTTTGTTTTGAAAGAACAACAAGAACAAAAGCATCACGATAATAGAAAAACTAAGATTGGATAAAATGCGCTGGAATAATTTCATTCTGTTTTTTTATGCAAGTACTCCCCTCACGACTTCGCCTGCAACATCAGTAAGGCGATAACGACGGCCAAGATGCTTATAAACCAGTTTTTCATGGTTCAATCCCATCAAATGCAAAACGGTTGCGTGAAAATCGTTTATATGCACAGGATCTTTTACAATATTATAACCGAATTCATCTGTTTCACCATAAGAAATACCGGGTTTAATGCCACCCCCCGCCATCCAAATGCTATAGCACCTCGGATGATGATCCCGGCCATAATTATCCTTTGTCAATTGCCCCTGGCAATAATTTGTTCTGCCAAACTCGCCGCCCCAGATCACCAGCGTTTCATCAAGCAATCCCCGTTGCTTAAGATCCATGATCAATGCCGCTGATGCACGGTCAGTGTCTTTTGCCTGGCCGGGCATTTCCCCAACAAGATTGCCGTGCTGATCCCATCCCTGGTGATATAATTGAACAAATCTTACTCCGGCTTCAGAAAGTTTTCTGGCAAGCAAACAATTGGCGGCATAGGTTCCCGGCACCAGACATTCCGCCCCATACATTTTTATTATCTGATCTGACTCTTTTGAAAGATCGGTAAGTTCTGGTACCGCTGTTTGCATGCGGTATGCCATTTCGTATTGTTCAACTTTTGTTTTTATTTCAGGATCGCCAAGCTCTTCGAATGATAATGCATTCAGCTTTGCCAACTCATCTAACATTCTTCTCCGGTCCAACTTATCTGCGCCTTCAGGATTATTCAAATACAAAACTCTTTCATCGCTATTGCTGAATTGAACTCCCTGGTGAAGACTATCAAGAAAACCATTGGTCCAGAGTTTTGAATAAACGCCTTGCCCGTTTCCTTTTCCTCTTGAAAGCAATACACAAAAGGCAGGAAGATTTTTATTCTCACTTCCCAATCCATAGCTGAGCCACGAACCCATGCTTGGGCGGTTACCTTGCTGCGCTCCTGTTTGAATAAATGTCAGTGCCGGATCATGATTGATCGCTTCGGTATGCATTGTTTTTATGACACAAATGTCATCAGCGATCTTCCCAATATTTGGAAACAATTCGCTTATCCATGTTCCTGACTCGCCATATTGTTTGAATTCAAATTTTGATCCTACCATCGGGAATTTTTCCTGGTTGGCCGTCATGCCTGTAAGCCGCTGTCCCATTCTGATGGAAGCAGGAAGATCTTCGCCCATTCTTTTGATCAATGTTGGCTTGTAATCGAAACTTTCCAGTTGTGATGGCGCTCCATTTTGAAAGAGATAAATGATGCGTTTTGCTTTGGGTGCAAAATGGGGAAGACCCACCGGCGGTAATATGTCTGTCGACCCGCTGCTGAAAAGATCTTTGATCAATAAAGATCCTAACGCAACACTACCAAGGCCTATGCTGAGCTTGCCAAGAAAATGTTTCCTGGTGATGTTCTGCCGGTGTTCAAAAAATTCGTTTGCCATGAAAGGTATTTTTTGATGTCAACTTCATTGCTGCTATAATCGTCTCTTGCGTCGCACACTTATGCGATCGGTTCACTTTTCATCAGGGCCCCATCCTCCTTCTCCTTCCCCGACAGGGAAGGAACGGTGCCGCAAATCTTTAATAAACTAATCAACTACCACATCAGCTTTGTCTTTTTAATCGTCATTTCTCAAGCACCCAATTTTGCCGAAAGAATTTCAAATAAGTTGAGTCTGTGTGCCGGTCGTCCCGCCTGAGGCGGGATCGGGATCGGGCCCGGCTTATGACCTGGTAATGGCTTCTTCCATATTATAAATCGTATGAACAACCTGCATCAATGCTGCCGCTTCTGTTTTATTTATATTCTGCTCATGTTTGTATTCGCCCGTTTTCAAAAAGCTTTCAGCTTTTGAGGACTCCTGTGAAAAAGTTTCCTTCTCTTTTTTATAATAGTCAAAAAGAATTTGCTTTTCTTTTTCGGTTGCTTTTCTGCAAATGATCAGGCGGAATGCTTTTTCAATTTTCTGTTCATCAGAAATTTTTTCTGATGAAAGCTTTTCTGCCAAAACTCTTGCCGCTTCCAATACCTGGGGGTCATTTAACAGAACCAATGCCTGCAACGGCGTATTTGTTCTTACTCTTTTTACCTCGCACTGATCCCTGTTTGCGCCGTCAAACGTAAGCATTGATGGTGGCGGCACCGTTCTTTTAATAAATGTGTACATCCCCCGGCGATATAATTTTTCATCATGGTCCTGTACATATCTTGCCAGCTGGCCCCTTCCTGAAGTTGAAGATTCCCAAATTCCTTTTGGCTGGTACGGCTTTATACTTGGGCCACCGATCTCGTCATTCATTAATCCGCTACTTGATAAAACAATATCTTTTACAAACTCTGCCGGATATCGCATTCTTGATGACCTTGAAAGAAAAATATTTTCGGGATCTTTGGAAAGCTTTTCCTTTGTGACAACAGATGACTGACAATAAGTGGCTGACATTACAATTTGTTTGACCAAACGCTTAATGTCCCATCCATTATTCATAAAGTCCACTGCAAGCCAATCAAGCAATTCAGGGTGTGAGGGCATTTCTCCCTGCATGCCGAAATCTCCGGAAGTTTTTACAAGACCTCTTCCGAAAAACTCCTGCCAGATACGATTGACAAAAACCCTTGATGTTAGTGGGTTCTTCTTGTCAAATAACCATTTTGCAAGGCCCAGCCTGTTCTTTTCCAACTTTGTTGAATCAAATGAAAATATCTTCGGAGGCGTGTCAAAGCCTACCGAATCTCCGGGTTGATCATATACCCCTCTTTCTAAAATATACGTGGGTCTTACTTTGCTGCTATCTTTCATGATCATCACCATTACGGCACCAGTATCCTTTTTATTTATGAATTGCAGCACGTTATTTACATCCCCGCTGCTGATCTTCATGTTCGGCGGATCAGCAAGAGAAGCCAGTGTAATATCGCCCAATAATCCTTTTTCATTTATTTGGTTGAAAAAAGCAAATGTGCTGTAATAAGACCTTTGAGGGATCGGGTCAAACTTATGATCGTGACATTTGGCGCATTCAAATGTCATGGCCAAAAATGTTTTTCCAAAGGTGTTAGTACGATCGGTCACATATTCCAACCTGTATTCTTCATCGATCACGCCGCCTTCCTGTGTTATTTTATGATTGCGGTTAAATCCGGTTGCCAATAACATTTCTTTTGTTGGATCGGGAAGAAGGTCACCAGCCAGTTGCCAGGTAACAAATTTTTCGTAAGAATAATTTTCATTGAATGCATGTATTACCCAATCTCTCCATGGCCACATTGTTCGCAGACCATCATCCTGGTAACCGTGACTGTCTGCATACCTCGCCGCATCCAGCCACGGCACGGCCATTTTTTCTCCATAATGCTTATCCGCCAACAACTCATCAACAATTTTTTCATATGCATTCGCAGAATTATCATTTAAAAGTCTATCCTGCATTTCAATTGATGGCGGTAACCCGGTAAGGTCGAAACAAACTCTTTTGAGCAACCTTTCCTTATCCGCTGGATCATTTGGCGAAAGGCCAATTGATTCCATTTTATCGAGTGTAAAATGATCGATCCCGTTCTTTGCCCACTCTTTATTTGCTATTGCTGGCAGTTGCTGTGGCCGTGGAGCAATAAATGCCCAGTGTGGTTTATACTCCGCCCCTTGTTTTATCCATTTTTGAATGAGCTTTATTTCATACTCAGATAAAACGAGATTCGATGATGGTGGCGGCATTCTTTCCGCTGTGTCTTCGGTGATGATTCGATGATAAACCTGGGATTGATCCGGTTTTCCGGGAACAATAGCAAACATTCCCGGGCTTTCTTTTAAAACGGCAAATGCGCTGTCCGCAATATCAAGACGAAGATTTGCCTGGCGTTGTTTTTCATCGGGCCCATGGCATTTGAAGCAGCGATCAGAAAGTATTGGTCTTATGTGAATATTAAAATCAACACGGGCAGGAAATTTTTCCCTGGGTTTATTTTTTCCATAAATAAATACAGATGCGCTGATTGCAGCTATGAGAATAAGCAATAAAACCCACCAGGTCTTTTTCATTAACACGTTTCTTTACGCTGTTAAGGTAAAATTTTTTCGTCTTCCTTATGTAGAGTCATTTCTTTTTATAAACCGGGACCGTACTGCATGGTTCTCCGTACATTATGCTTTTTGCAACCGGTAATAATTTTCGTGTCGCCTCTGCATAGGCAAAATCATCGATCGGTGTTTCGCCGCAGCCTTTTAGAACGATCCGCTTGTCGGTAAATTCCGACTCCTGTATTGAAGAGATGTTTTTTAAGAAAACGACTTTGTATAATTCCTTTTCGCCACCAACAATTATTTCTTTTGCTACCGGCTGAAGATAGGTGGTAACAAGCATATAGGCCCACACCGGGATGATCGCATCGGCGGTGCAAACAATGGCAACATTTTTATTGCTGTATTTTTGCCAATCCTGCTGCTTCAGCGCTTCCCTGAAATCTTTTTCTTTTAAGATCATTCCCATAAAAAGAAAATCTTTCAGATCAAAGACCACTATCGAACCTTTTTGCGGAAGATAGTTCTCCAGATCGATCGTGACCAACCCGCTTTCTGCAACCTTATTTACAATTTCATCACCCATGATCATGCAAAAATAGCGCAGCTTCCGTTCTTATCATTTACGAAAAGCGGCGCAAAAAAAGCCCGTCTCGCCTTAGGCGAGACGGGACCTCAATTCATTGATTATTATTATTAATAAAAGTTTCGTCGGTTGTCTTTGATGGTTGCCTGGTCTTTCAATAGCCTGATCGGCGAGCTATAAAAGCCTTGCATTTGTTTTGCCCTTTGCCTCATTTGATTCTTTTGCATTTCTAAATCCACTACTGCAACGGACGTTGTAGTAAGGTCATCAACTCTTACAACATACACCGCATCTCTCCCGGGAATTGGCTCGCTAATTACTTTTCCTTTGTTGGATTGATTAAAGATCGCCCCCAGTACTTTTGCATCAGTGATTCTTCCGGCACCTCCGGTTATGCGAACACTGTCAACCGTAACAATAGAATCTTTCAACGTTGCCGCGGCCGCCTCGAGTGTTGTAACCTTTCCAATCATTTGTTTAATCTGCTCTGCCTTCTTTTTATTACGGAGGATGCCCTCTACCATCGGTCTTGCGATGTAGACGGGCTGTGTGCCTTCTTTTAAAATATCGGTGACGACCGCCACGACATATTTATATCCCATCTGGGCATCTCCGATTCTTTCCTGCTTCAGCACATCCCCCTCATCCGCTTTATAGATCTCTCTTACAAGTGTGCGGCAGGGAACCACCTGTCCGTATGCCCCGGCCATTAATCGTTGATCGATGTCCTGGATCGATGCATCGTTAGGGCCAATATTCGTTGCTTCGAATTTTTGCTGGCGTCCGTTTGATTTTGCAATGTTGTCATTAAAAGATTTCAGATCGGGACTTTGGCTTACAAACTTGCTGGCGTCCTCAAGAACAACCCTTTCTGTTTCATCGCTGGCAATTATGTTCTTTGCGAAATAAGCAACCTTGTAATGTGGTTGAAAGTTTTTCTGGTCAAGGATCTCAATCAGGTGATATCCAAATACCGTCTTCACTATTTTCGTCTCGCCAACTTTTCCTTCGAAAGAAAAATCATTGAACTCTTTCACCATTGTATTAACCGTATAATAATTTGTTGCCGGGTTATTCGGATTTGATAAAAGTCCCCCTTTTATTGCACTGCCCTGATCAGATGAATACTTAACAGCGAGTGAATCAAATCTTGCTCCTCCCTTTATAGCTGCATCAATGCTGTCGATCCTTTTCTTAGCCACTGAGTCCGGCAGTAATTGTTGATTCGATTGCGGATCGAATGTTCCAATAAGTATATGTCTTGCCTTTACCGAATCGGGCATTGACCTGGTATCAATAAGTTTTGCCAGGACATATGTGTGATTGTCCAGATAAGGACCATAAACAGCGCCTTTTGAAAGTGCGAAAATGCTGTCTTTATCAGGAACCTGGATCTGGGATTTTCCGACGTAGCCGTCGAAGTATTGAATACTGCTACCATAACGGGCAAGAAATCTTACCGGGAGTGTATCCGCTTCAAATTCTGCTTTCAGATCCCCTACATTTTTTCTAACGGCTGCTGAATCCTGGGAAGTTGGAGCTGCATCGAAGATCGTATAGGCAATGCTGCGGCTTTCGGTTTGTTTGAACTGCGCTTTATTTTTAGCCACATGTTCTTCGATCTCCTTATCAGTTATGTTAATGGTACTATCTACGATCTTTGAATAGGGATAGCTAACAAATGAAACTTTTGCCATCGCGGCCGCCTCTGCATTTTGTTTTTCAACATACCATTTGGGGTAATAAACGGCGTTCGTAAGAATTGAATTGTATTTCTCCAGCTTGCGGCTGTACTCCAGGGATGCGAGATACGCGTCTAATTGATCTCTTTCTACCTGGTTTGGACTTCTTCTTAACTGGTTGATTGCATTCTGTGCGGCTGCACCATCATAATTTCCCTGTTGGTCGGAAAAACGTTGCCTGAGATCCTGGGGTGGATTCTGTCCAAAAAGGAAATCATTAAATTCTTTTCTGCCAACGTCGATTCCTGCTTTTCGAAATTGAGATGTCATGATGATCTCTTCCACTTCCTGGTTCCATAAGGCCTCAGCCGTTTGGCGCTTTTGCGCTTCGGTATACTCCTGCTGTTGTTGTTGTGCCGCGGCCTCCTGCTGTTCGTCTCTTGCTTTCAGTTTCGTTTCAAAACTGATATAATCGATTTTTTTTCCATTCACTGAACCAAGGGTTGTTGAATTGCCTGGTCCCATTCTATTCTGAGCCTGGAAATAGTCGGTAAGAATAAATCCTAACAGTGCTAACGCAATAGCTACTACCGCCCACTTTGCATACTTTTCACGAATGCTCTGAATAACTGACATAATAATATTATAGGGTTATAAAAAGTCCAAAGGACTCCTTTGGAGGACGGCAAAAATAGGGGAAAAACTGTGGAAAAACAGGGTAATGGTGAATTTTAACCGATAGAATAACGAGCAAGGAACAGGGAATAAGGAATTATGAATTTGAAAATGAATTATCTTAATAAAAAACTATGGAAAGAAAATTTGACCTTGACGAGCGGCTCATTGATTTTGCTTCAAATATGATTGATGTTTCCGAGTCGCTGCCGTCTACAATTGGCGGAAAACATATTGCAGGACAATTGGTTCGAAGCGGGACCGCCCCCGCTTTGTATTATGGAGAGGCTCAGGGGCCGAATCAAGACGAGATTTTATACACAGGATCAGGGTGGGGTTAAAAGAATTAAGGGAAACCTTTAATTGCCTTAGAATTATCAAAAAAAAGGGTTGGTATCAAAAAGAGCCGCTGGCGATACTAATTGATGAAAACAATCAGCTCATTTCAATTTTTGTAAAAAGCAATGAGACGGCAAGAAAAAACCTGAACAAGGAGGGAAAGAATCACCGAATTCCTGATCACATTCGAAAATCATTATTCCTTGTTCCGTGTTCGATATTCTTACTAGATCTTTGAGCCGCCAGCAATATTCATCTCTTTAATAAGGTGTTGCGCCCCGGCAAATTTGTCAATAATGAACAAAACATAGCGAATATCGACCATGATATTGCGACAAATCGAAGGATCATAATTTATATCGCTCATAGTTCCTTCCCATACCCTGTCAAAGTTGAGGCCCACGAGGCGTCCGTTAGCATCCAGCGCGGGGCTACCGCTATTACCGCCTGTGGTATGATTGGCGGCGATAAAACAGACGGGTAATTTTCCATTGGCAGCATAGGGGCCATAATCTTTATTTTGATAAAGGGTTCTTAGCTTTTCCGGAACATCAAACTCATAGTCGCCGGGTTTATATTTTTCCATCACTCCATCGAGATAGGTATAGAAGTCATAAGAAACCGCATCTCTTGCTTCGTATCCTTTTACATTTCCATAGGTGACACGCAAGGTGCTGTTAGCATCCGGGTAAAATTTCTTTTCTTTAAAAACTTCCATCTGCGCCTGCATATAAGTTCTTTGCAGTTTATTGATGTTAGCCTGGATCTCATTCAGCTTCCCCTGTACTTGTGTCTGGTAGGTTCTTAAAATATCATTGTATAATCTAACTGCATTATCACTGCGGATATAGCTTATCACATCGTTGGTTGGTCTTTGCAGTTTTTCATTCAACACTTTTACATTGAGTATGGATGTTTCTGCATAAATTCTTTCTGCCAGTTTCTCAAAATCACTTCCGCCGGCTGCCGAAATTTCATTCATCATCGGGGAAACATTTGCTTTTTCCTGGTCAGTTGCATACATCTTCATCAATACTGCAAAAAGCTTTTTATCAACTTCGGAATTGTGCTCTGCAAAAAAATCATTGAGAAAACCACTTACTTCATTTTTTCTTTTTGCAAATGCGGCTTCTCCACCATTTTCAAATGCGTTTACCAGCGACGTGAGCTGGCCAGCCACAGTAAACAGCTCGATCTTACTTACGATCTCATTAAAATAATCCCTGGCAAAACCATATGATTTTATTTCTGCATGGGCATTGTTCAGGTCGGCCAACACATTTACATAGTTTGTTTTCAGTTGGGGATTTGCCAAAACCCTTTTTTGAAATGTTGCTTCGTATGCTTTCTTTTTACCCACTGCATCCGTTCTCGTAAGTCCCAGCACTTCGCCCTGCCACTTTTTGTATGAGTTTTGAATGCTTGCATATTTTGCCGCATATTGAATTTTTATCTGCTCATCTTTTCTCATATATACATCCATAACGCCTAATGCTTTTTCCCTGATCAGGATCTTTGCAGGGTCGTTTACCGTCATTATTTGTTCAACAGCTGATGCCGGCAAGTACTCCATCGTTCTTCCCGGAAAACCAAATACCATGGTAAAATCGCCCTGCTTCACTCCATTAAGAGAAATGGTCAATGATTTTTTTGGTGTATAGGGAATATTATCAGGTGAATATTTTGCGGGCTTGTTGTCTTTGCCGGCATAAATACGGAACAAAGAAAAATCTCCGGTATGACGTGGCCACATCCAGTTATCAGTATCCTTTCCAAAATTACCAATAGCAGCCGGTGGTCCGCCAACAAGCCGTACATCATCATATCTTTCTGTAATAAATAAGAAGTATTGATTGTTTTCAAAAAAACCACGGATCATGACATCCTGGTAGCTTTCCTTTTTTGCCGCTTTTCTTACCGCATCAATATTCTTGTCCACCTGTGATTGCCGGTCCCTCTCATTCATTTCTTTTGTAATCCCATTCAACACCTGCTTAGTCACATCTTCCATTCTTATAATAAACGTTACGAACAGCCCGGGGTTAGGAAGTTCTTCGCTATTGTTTTTTGCCCAAAAACCATCCCTTATATAATTATGCTCAAGTGTTGTATGATTTTGTATGGCATCAAATCCGCAGTGATGATTGGTGAGTACGAGACCTTTGTTTGAAATGATCTCGCCGGTGCAGAAACCGCCCAAACTTACAATGGCATCTTTTAAACTTCCGCTATTAATATTATAAATATCCTTTGCGCTGATCTTCATGCCCAGGCTCTTCATTTCTTTCTCATTTAGTTTCTCTAACAAGAAAGGAAGCCACATGCCTTCGGTGGCGAAGGACAAGAATGAGGTTAAGGTTAAGGTTGAGGAAAGAATGACTAAGCGAAGCGTCTTTAATTGTTTCATATTACAAGTTTGAGGGATGCTAAAGTTAATAGATTAATTTCTATCAAGTTTCTAATTGCGATTTCTGTTGTATGGTTAACTTTTTCTCCCCAAAAGGATGTTGGAAATAGTAATTTCCTGTGAATAACAGTTGGTGAAACGTTAACATGAAACAGAAAGTTTGGATGTTTGAAAGTTCGTAACCAAAAACTAAAAACTGTTAGTGTTCGTTGTTCATGATTAATTAATACTCTATTCACATGCCCTTTTAGATTTTTGGTGCCAGATTTTTCCAGAAACAGGTATTCACAATAATGTGGATAGAACGGTGAGATCTGCGGCCAGCATGCAAACCGATTGTTAATTACCCTTGCTGATTATGTGAATAATCATAACAACGTAATTTTGTGTAGAATCTTTTCCACGAATTCACAGTTGTAATAATAATAAACTCTTTTTTATAAATATTAAATAATACTATTAATACATTAAGAGAAAAAAGGATTTTAAAATTCCGATTGTGATGTGGAATATTGCACTCCCGTTCTTCGCTTCGCTCAGAATGACAAAATAGGAATGTTATGAACACAGATACTTTAACCGCCGCAATGCCTCACCCCAACCCTCTGCTCGAGGAGAAGGAGAAGGAAATTGAGAGAACTGGTTTTCTCGATATCGAAATCGATCCCACACTCGACCTGTTTGCAGAGATCGAGCGGTTGAAAAAGGAAAAAAATGCAATACTGCTGGCACATTATTACCAGGAGCCCGATATACAGGATGTGGCGGACTATATTGGGGACAGTTTGGGCCTGGCGCAACAGGCGGAAAAAACAAAAGCAGACATGATTGTGTTTGCCGGCGTACACTTCATGGCAGAGACAGCCAAGATCCTGAACCCAACAAAAAAAGTGGTGATACCCGACTTGAAAGCCGGTTGTTCACTGAGCGATAGCTGTCCGCCGCCACTGTTCAAAAAATTCAAAGAAGAACATCCGGATCATGTGGTGGTGAGCTATATCAACTGCAGCGCCGGCATAAAAGCTCTGAGTGATGTGATCTGTACAAGCAGCAATGCAAAAGTGATCGTTGAAAGTTTTCCCAAAGAGCAGAAAATAATTTTTGCACCCGATAAAAATTTGGGAGCATACATCAACAAAGTGACCGGGAGAAATATGTTGCTTTGGAATGGTGCCTGTATGGTGCATGAGATCTTTAGTCTGGAAAAACTTACACGGCTAAAAGTTCGTCATCCAAATGCAAAAGTGATCGCGCATCCTGAGTGTGAAGATCCTGTTTTACGCATGGCAGATTTTATTGGCAGCACAACAGGATTGTTGAAATACACGCAGAAGGATGATGCGAAAGAATTTATCGTGGTTACAGAAACAGGCATCATACACCAGATGCAAAAAGCAAATCCCACCAAAACGTTTATTCCTGCGCCGCCCGATAACAATTGCGCCTGCAATGATTGTCCTCACATGAAACGTAATACACTTGAAAAGCTTTATCTCTGCATGGAATACGAAGTACCTGCAATAACTATGGATGAAGATTTAAGACTGGCAGCAAAGAAACCAATCGACAGGATGCTGGAGATAAGCAAGCAGGCGGGGTTATAGGAATGAATTTTGATAGTAAGAAGCTTAAATATCTTAAGATGGAAACTATTAAAACTTATGATGTGTATTTTGATCCGATGATCAATTCGGTGGTGATGGAATGGCACGGCTATGCCACCAGCAAGCAATTTAAGGATGGAACAGAGTTGATGTTGAATACGCTTATACAAAACAATTGTACTAAGGTATTAGCTGATATTAAAGACATGACTCTTATAGGAATGGAAGATCAGCAATGGATAAATGAAGAATTTCTTCCAAGAGCAACAAAGTTTGGGTTTAAGGCAATTGCCATTATCAAGCCGGGGAGTTATTTTAATAAAATAGCTGTTGAGACGATTTCGTATAAAGTAGATAAAGAAAAGCTTACAATTAATTTTTTTGATGATAGCAGCGAAGCCAAAGAGTGGTTAAGAGGAGTTTGACGTCTGACAGCGTGGTCAGTTCACTGCACCAAAAGAAACACACCGATGAAATACTTTTATTTAATAGCTTTTGCCCTGTTCTTCTATACATCAAAAGTGAATGGGCAGGATACAACCGGTGCTACCAAGAAAACCATTTTTGTTACTGGTGGATCATTTGGCAGACCCTATATACTCTACGTCGCCTCGTTGACCAATAAACCGAACCCCAGGATTTGTTTTGTTCCCACGGCATCGGCTGATAATGCAAACGGAATTGCAAACTGGTATGCCAACTGTGAGGATCTCGCGGTGAAGCCGTATGTGCTGCGTACGTTCATTAATTCAAATCCTAACCAAAAGACGTTTGAAGAGATCATCATGAGCATGGACGCGATTATTGTTGGAGGGGGAAATACACTGAATATGATTGGCAATCTGGAAGGCACAAGGCATCGATACGATATTTAGAAAGGCGTATAACAAAGGAATTGTCTTAGCAGGAGGGAGCGCCGGGTCTTTATGCTGGTTTACCGGAGGTTCAACCGATTCACGACCAAAGCAGCTGAGCCTTGTTGAGTGCCTGGGTTTTCTAAATTATAGTCACTCGCCTCACTATCATGCGGAAGCGGCACGAAGGCCATTGTATCATAATTATATTTTGACTGGAATATTGAAGCCAGGATATGCCTGTGATGACAGGGCGGGTTTGCTTTTCATAAACGGAGTAATGAAAAGATCTGTTTCTCTTGATAGCACCAATAACAATTATTTTGTTTCCGTTGTTGATGGAAAGATAAAAGAGGAATTATTACCTGCGGAAATAATAAAACAATGAGATGATATTAGAATGGAAGAAGCGGTAACGCAATTGGTATCCTGACCGTTTTTTTTATCAGACCCTTCTTCAGTTTTCGATAACTTATTCTTTTTCCGGAAGAAGGTATTCGGTAATACAGATTGCCCTGGTAAATAACGGTTTTTAATTCCGGGGGATTTTTTGGATCAGCTAATAACCAGGCCTGCCTGATATTTTCAAGCCCGATTTTTAGTTCAGGGTGATAGTATTTTATCTCAATTGAAATTTTCATTTGTGAAATTCCCTGGCATAAAATTAAACTGATTATCAATAAAGATCTATGCCAGCAGTAGCGTATATTTATGTGTTGGACAGAAATGGCCGCATTGCACATCACAATATTCTTTGCACATACATTGGCGGCCACGAATGACCGCCTTTGGCCTTCATCAAATTCAAATCATTGATTTTACTCTTTGCCGATTCATTCAACCTGCAAAGGCTTCA
>DASVAM010000703.1:0-3910 GCA_036376375.1 Chitinophagaceae bacterium | reverse complement strand
TCTTTTAAGAGACGGATATACCGGGCTATATTTTTTTTTGGAAACGTAAATTTGATCCCATGACTGTAAGCAGGTGATTGTCTTTTTGGAGTTAAAGGATCATTGTAACCAATAAAACCAATCTTGATCCCGGCAATATGTTTTATAAAATAAGGGGGAAAGATCAGTTCACCATTTTGTTCATCTTTTGTATCATGAAACATATTTGCGCAAACCTTTACACCACTATAGGAAAACATATCTTTCATCATCATTTCTTTTCCATATACCACTTCCCAATTGCCCGGTAACATAATATCATAACCAATATTATTCATTAATGGAATGATGGCTTTGCCTTCTGTTAATGCAGCAATGCCACTTCCCTGGAAACAATCACCGCCATCAATGACTAGCGTATTCGCCGGGTTTTGCTTTCGTAATTCATTGATCATTGTTTTTAATACGGCAAACCCACCTCTTTTTTTATAAACTACTTTTTTATTCTCGATAAAAAATTCGTCGTGTGTATCAAGTTGTGAATGAATATCAGCCGTATGAAGTAAGGTAAGCATCTGGGCTTTCCCATTTTTCAATGAGTTGATTTTATCGATCGATCTTGCTTTGTATGCAGCATCATCCCCCTCCAGTGCAGCGGCGGCAAGCGGGCTGATCAATCCGCCTCCGATACCAACACCGAATCCAAGTTTACCGGCATTTTTAAAAAACTCCCGTCGGCTGTTTTGGGATATTTCAAGATGTAAGTTTTTTTCAGTTTCACTCAATTGCCGGCAAGAGATACAGCTGCAGTTTTCATGCAGATCATTATTTTCAGACATAATTTTTCTATTGATTATTTACCCTGTTTGGCTTTCCTGGCCTGTTCAATTGGTTTAAATGGTCCATACTTATGTTGTTCTTCAGTAAATCCGTCTGCAAAAGGACCGAACGGATGATCAATTGGTTTTTTAGAAATATCAGGCCAGTCTTCCTTAAATATTTTTGATGGTCGTGGTTGTGAGTTTACAAACGCTGCAACATCCCATGCTTCCTCATCCGTCAATTGTGGATTATGATATTCTACCTCACCAAATGGCATATTGTTTTTTACATAACCGGCAAATCTTGAAATGCGATATAAACCTGCCGCCGTATTATAACTCTTTTCTCCCCAGAGTGGCGGATATTCATACTGGTATTCATCTTTTCTTTGTCCCTGCCCGTCAGCACCATGGCATCGCTGGCATTTATTTATATAAACTATCTTACCATTCTGCGGATCAGCCGCACGATCGAGATAGGGAATATTCATAATGCCGCTTCCTTTTGGTACAGAATCTTTTTTGATCCCGTCTCCGAGCCATTTCATATAAGCAATGATCGCTTTCATCTCTCTACCGTTACTGTCGATGGGCTGACCATTTAAACTTCGTTGTATGCAATCATTCACTCTCTTTGGGATCGTTTCTAACCCGCCGCTTCTTGCACGTTCCTTTGGAAAAGTTGAATAAACCGCACTATAATTATTACCCCAGGGTACAGTTCCGGCATTTAAATGACAGTTTTGACAATTCATACCATTAGATATCTGGGCAACAACTCCATTCGGCCCCAGATAATAAGATGTTCTTGCGATCAATTGGTGTCCATATCTTGCCATCGAATCACTTTCCGGAATCTGATAATAGTTCCACCCGCGCCATACATGTTGAGTTGTGTCTGCGACTATATCACCACCGGCACTACTATTGCATGAATAAACAAACAATGCAATAAAAGGTAATGTAACCGATGATCTATGAAAACAAATTGGCTTCATTTCAATTTCGCAATAATCTTAATGCGGTAATTTTTCTCTCAGGTATCCATACATCCAGGTTCCCAGAATGGCACTGAATAAAGTTACGATGATAACGGTCGCCCCCGTTCCGATTTGGGCAAATAGCGGTCCCGGGCAGGCACCCGTTAATGCCCAGCCAAAACCAAATAACAGTCCGCCATAGATCTGGCCTTTGTTGAATTTCTTCGCATCAAGCCGGATCGCTTCTCCATCGATCGATCTGACCTTAAATTTTTTGATTATAAACACACTTATGATGCCGACAATGATAGCAGAACCGATAACACCATACATATGGAAACTCTGGAAACGGAACATTTCCTGGATGCGAAACCAGGAAATGACTTCTGACTTCACTAGGATGATTCCAAATAAAATGCCTGCTATTGTAAACTTCAGATTTGACCAAAGTGGTTTGTCTAATTCCGAGCGGTTTACACACATTGAATTTTGCGTTCTTACTTCGAAATCTGTGTTCGGGTCGGTTGTTTTAAAATATTTAAGGACTGTGCTCATTTGAATAATCAGAGTTTAAGAATTAAAGGAAGAACGAAGTTTGCAAACAAGATGCCACCTGCCATGAAACAACAGGTTGCGATCAATGATGGTAATTGAAGGTTGCTGATCCCCATGATTGCATGTCCGCTTGTGCAACCACCTGCATAGCGGGTGCCAAAGCCGACAAGAAAACCACCCCCCACCATGAGAACAAGCCCTTTTACTGTCAACAAATTTTCCCAATTAAAAAGATCCTTTGGTACCAGTCCAGTGGCGTTGGTGACACCATAGCCGGCAAGTTCAGTTGCCAGTTGAGGGTCGAGAGTGACAGGGTTTGGATCCGATAAGAAAAATGCCGTGATCAGTCCGCCCAGCAAAATACCACCGACAAAAAAAAGATTCCAGACTTCTTTTTTCCAATCGTATTTAAAAAAAGAAATATTAGCCGGCGCACAGGCGGCGCATACATGACGAAGTGATGAGGAAATGCCAAATGACTTATTTCCCAATATAAGCAATGCCGGAACAGCAAGTCCGATCAGGGGTCCGGCCACATACCATGGCCACGGTTGTTGTATCCATTCAATAAGATTCATATTATTTAGCTTTTATTAGCATGCAAAGGTAGATAGGGTACAGATTATAATTGTGACAGTTGTCACAGCCTCAAAAATTGTAATTTATTACAAAGTTAATCTGCTGCATATCTGTCTTGTTAATTACATATCTCAGATCTTCATAAATATTTCCCTTCCCCAATTTATAAAGGTATAATACCTGAACATTCAGGCCATCGAAGAATTTGCTAAAAGAATATTTCAGATCAAAATTAAGCTGGTAATAAGAAGGTAACCCGTATTTGTTCAGCCTGGTATCTTTTACATCAGGGAGCCCATAGTATCCTGCGCTGATATCTACTAGTAACTTTTCGCGGAAATAATTTCTTAGAAAATTGGCAGTGATGGCATTTACGTCACCCAGTCCTTCGTTTCTTTCCCTTGGTAAAAAAGTAAACAGGGGTTCCCGGCCCCATTCCCTGGGAAAAAGAAATCGACCATCATTTGTGATCCGCGTATAGTTCAACCTGATTGTTGTTTTCTTATTCTTTAAGCCAGCCCTGATCCCATAAATGTTCGCGCTCTGCGACGGATCAAAATAAGTTTTCGAAACATCAGCATTTCCGCCGTCACTCACCGCCTGCTGATGAATATATTGAACACCTGCAAAAATCTTTCTGTTTCCTTCAAGGGAAAACTCGCCATCTGCCTGTAAGAATACCGTATTAAAAATATTTTCAACCCAATGATCCCACAGGCGGAATTTGATTTGCTTGTTGATAGAGTAGGTGACCCCTGCAATGGCGATTCCCTTTGATTCGAGATTGTCTTTATAATCGCTTTTAACACCATTGATGGTGAGACCTGTTGGATATATACCTATCGAGCTTGCGCCACGATACCATTTTACCGTACTCCGGGGGGATATGTGTGAGAGCCATCCGAACTCAAGCGTTGTCTTGTTGATTTCATTTATTTCCATCCATGCACCTTGTTCAACGGTTCCATTCATGCGACCATCCTGTGCATTGATAAA
>DASVAM010000699.1:0-3862 GCA_036376375.1 Chitinophagaceae bacterium | reverse complement strand
ATTATCGGGATCAGCATATTTGGCTTTATTGGATTAATATTCGGACCGTTACTTATTTCATTATTCTTATTATTGTTAAAGATCTACAGCAACGAGTTCATTACAAAACAACGGCAGGTGCATCCACATCATCATCATCATCATATGGAAAACTGAGTTTTCGATAAGTAGTTTTTCTATCTCCCGCATTTCATCCTAAGTAATTATCACATTCACCGAACAATAATTACTTTTTGAGCTTGCATTTTCTGAATGCGGATAATAATTTTATGTTTAAACCCGTTTAAAAAATCACTCCGAAAGAGTTCCTTCGGAAGAAATCCGTATCCGTGTCTAAATACATAAAAGCCATACTATCCTCCATCCCTGCTGCTGCATTTATGCTGCTTCCTTTACTAAATGCAGGAAGTAAATCTGACCTCATAAAATTTCAATACGACTTCTTTGCAAGCGATACGCCGACCCCAAATTCATTGGAAGCCGAGATGGAATTGATCTATGATAGTCTTAAGCTGGAAAAAAGAGGCTTGAAAAAAGAAGCATTCAATTATGCATTTACCGGTTATAAAAAATTGGAAGAAGCAGGCAAGCTGAACAAAGAGGGGCTGATCACTATTTGTGATTTTAGTCAATCATCAAAAAGAAAAAGACTTTACCTGATCGATCTGAATGAATACAAGCTTCTTTTGAATACGTATGTAGCCCATGGACGGAATTCGGGAGGAGAATATGCCCGGAAATTTTCTAACCGGCCGGAGTCAAGGCAAAGCAGCCTCGGCTTTTACAGGACAAAAAAAACATATTACGGTGGCCATGGCCTTGCATTAACATTATCAGGATTAGAACCTGGTTTTAACGACAAAGCAGAAAGAAGGAAGATCGTCCTGCACGGGTCGCTCTATATAGGTGATAATTATAAGCGATGGGGAAAATATATGGGTCGCAGTTTTGGATGTCCCGCAGTGCCGATGAAGCAATCTAAAAAATTGATCAATACAATTAAAGACGGAAGTTGTCTCTTTATCTATCATCCAAGTAAAAGTTACCTGTCCGGATCTAAAATATTAAACGGCTAATTGGACGTATAATAAGGATGGATGAAAACAAAAAGCTCAATCTGTACCCTATGATTGGGCTTTTTTGTTTTTAGGAATAGACAAAGTAATGTGCGGCAAGCTGGGAAACCACACCGGCCACGAATCCATAATAAATTTCCCGGGAACTATGATCAGAAACAATGAGACGGGAAGTGCAAACGATGCCGGATAGCAAAACTGTAATTGCCAGGTAGAGCGAGTAGCTGCTGCTGTCAGTAAATGCAAGCAACGCGACAAAAGTGGTCATCACCCCCATTGCAATGGCGTGCATACTTACCTTCATCACAATATTGAGTAAAAAACCCGCAACGGATGCATTAAAAATTCCCAATGCCATACTCACAAGATCGGCCTGGTAATGATTTTTTTTGAAATAAAACCAAACGGAGAAGTAAAAGGTCATACAAATTATATAGGGTACAATGCGTTCTTTCTGCGTTTTTAAGTAGATGGAATTGATAAAATTCAGCGCCCGCAATAATAATATACTCACCAGTGGGATCAATGAACAGCTGATGATAACAAGCAACATTAATAACCTCCGGTCCGAAGGGTTTATAAAAGCAAATTGATAAGAACGTATTTCAATAATAAAATAAGTGAGGTAAACAGGGATAAATAATGGATGAAAGACATAGGAAATAATTTTTGCCACCAACTTTATGAACAAAGGCTGTTGGGGTGTTTCCGGTATGCTTATTTCTTTTAATTGATTTTCTTCGGTTATAATTAATCTGTCAGGCATGCTATAATTCTTTTCGCAAGCGGGCAACAGGAATATTTAGTTGTTCCCGGTATTTTGCGACTGTTCTGCGTGCAATATTATAACCTTTTTGCTGAAGCATTTCGGTGAGGTGCTCATCACTCAATGGTTTCTTTTTATTTTCCGCCTCAATAAGATCGCTTAAAATTTTCTTTACTTCCCTGGTCGATACTTCTTCCCCGCTTTCAGTACTCAATGACTCACTGAAGAAAAATTTCAGCCGGTACGTTCCAAATTCTGTCTGTACAAATTTGCTGTTGGCAACGCGGCTGACAGTGGAAATGTCAAGCCCTGTCTTTTCTGCAATATCTTTCAGGATCATTGGGCGAAGTGTCGTTTGATCCCCTGTAAGAAAGAAATCATGCTGGTGATTCATGATCGCCGTCATCGTATCCAGCAAGGTATGCTGGCGTTGTTTAATGGCATCGATGAACCATTTCGCTGAATCAATTTTTTGTTTAATGAATAAAACCGCCTCTTTTTGACGTTTATCTTTTTTAGTGCCGCGGTCATACTCTTTCAGCATATCACGATAACCTTCACTGATGCGCAATTCAGGTGCATTCCTCGAATTCAACGTTAATTCCAGTTTTCCGCCATTATTCATGATAAAGAAGTCAGGCACCACATAGCTCTCGGCTTTGTTTATTTCTCCAACATTGCCGCCTGGTTTTGGATTTAGCCGCACGATCTGCTGCATCACTTCTTTTAGCTGCTCATCGCTGAGATCCAAACCGCGCTGTATTTTTTCGTAATGCTTTTTAGTGAACTCATCAAAATATTTGGAAATCGCTTTAATGGCAATATTTACATTTTTCCCCCGTCCGACCGGGTCATCCGGGCGGGCCTCATCCTGCAGCCTGTTGAGCTGCAGTAATAAACATTCCTGCAGATCCCTGGCCGCCACACCGGGCGGGTCAAAGTGCTGAATGCGTTTTATCAGGCTTTCAACTTCCTCTTCTGTTGTCATTACATTCTGACGAAAAGCGAGATCATCGACGATAGCACTGGTTTCCCGGCGCAAATAACCATCTTCGTCAATGCTTCCCACGATTTGCTCGGCAATCTTTTGCTCTTTTTCATCCAATTTCAGCAGGCCAAGCTGATCAAGCAATGTTTCATAAAAACTCGTTTCAGTTTTGAACGGGATCGTTTTCTTATCATCATCATCGCTGCCGTAATTATCATCCCTTAGCTTATAATCTGCAATATCATCATCACCGTCCCGCACATATTCGCTGATATCAATATTATCGTAATCGGTTTCACTGCCGTCCGGTTCCTCGTAACTCTCTTCTCCATTTTCTGAAAACTCATCTTTCGTCTCATCGTAATCATCATGGTTTTCTTCTTCCTGTTCCAAAGCAGGATTTTCTTCCATTTCTTCTTTTATCCGTTCTTCAAGATTGGCAGTAGGGACTTGCAGCAGTTTCATCAGCTGAATCTGCTGGGGAGATAGTTTTTGTAGAAGCTTTTGTTGTAGATTTTGACTCAGCGCCATGGTTGCTTATTCTGGTTCCTCACGTATTTAGGCCTTTTTGAAAAAATCGGGCCAAACATCAAAAATCAGGCCGTAAATTTACATACAAATCGAATACAGGTGCCGCAACGAACAAATATTATTCTTGTTGTCTTGTTAATGTTGACCGGAAATATTTTTTCCCAGGATACCAATTCTGTTGATTATAAACAGCATCCGGTTAAGAAAATTGCTTTCTCATTTTTTTGCGGCAATCGTGATGACACCGATAAGAATAACGCAGAAAATTTATCAGGAAATTATCAAAAACAAGGCATGTTTTACCGAAATTTTTTAGCAATAAACACGATTGTTCTTTCAAAAAGTCAACTCAAGCCATCCTTTTATTCTGATCATCTTGGCTTCTTTTGCAAAAAAGAAATTCAATTCGAAAAAATTACTTCAGTCCCTTTCCGTTTACGGCTTGGCTCGCTTGATTATGTGAATTGGTTGGAAGGGAAGAAATAGCATTATTTTGTTTTG
>DASVAM010000696.1:0-4505 GCA_036376375.1 Chitinophagaceae bacterium | reverse complement strand
ATTATCTTAGAAGCAAACAGTAATAGAACACGGATGACGCGGATTGGATGGATAAAAAGGATTGAATTAAGGGAAGCTTATGCCAGGCGATTATTCATTTCACACTTAAAATTGTTCCGTGTAAATCCGTCACATCTGTGTTATCCGTGTTCCGTTATCAAAAATCGGGGTAAGGTTTAACTTTCGTCATATTGTCGAACATTTAATACAGGTTTAATTTCGGGTATGAGCATATCCTTAGCTATTGTTGAAGACCTTGACGTTGTAAGAAACGGGTTAAAAGATTTCATTTCTCTCAGCACTGACTTTCTTGTTGTGGGTTCCTATAAATCCGGTGAGGAAGCATTGCAAAAATTACCAGAGATAAGACCCGATATCGTGATCATGGATATTAACCTGCCGGGCATGAATGGCATTGAATGCATCCGCCAGGTAAAAGATAAAAGCCCTGGTACACAATTCATGATGTTCACAGTATACGAAAACGATGATAAAGTATTCGAAGCGCTGAAAGCCGGCGCATCGGGCTACCTGTTAAAAAATACGGGGCTATTACAAATTGCAGAATCTGTAAAAGAATTACATGACGGTGGCAGTCCAATGAGTGCAAATATTGCCAGGAAAATGGTAAACCTGTTTCGTGATACTGATAAAAAAACTCCCTTCCCCGATATCTTATCAGCCCGTGAAAAAGAAATTTTACAGTTGCTTGCAAAAGGATTATTGTATAAAGAGATTGCAGAGCAGCTGCATATTACAACGGGTACTGTAAGAATTCATATTCATAAGATCTACGAAAAGCTCCACGTTCAAAACAGAACCGAAGCCATCAATAAAGCCTTCGGAAAATAAGTTACTGTTTCCGGATTTTAAATCTTTCCGAAACTTTCGTTATATATCGGCAAACGATCGTTCTCCCGTTACCTGTTACCGGCGCAATTCATTAAACAATAGGCATTTATAGTTATTCCCAATTTCCATATACGAAGAACACACGTCGCTTTTTGGGATAAACTTTAGTCATATTGTATTCGCTTCCTCTCATCTCTAATTTGCAATCTGAATTTTTTGTGTAACACATCATTAAAACTTTTTTTATGCCAAATGCTCTCTATCCCCTATCAGCATCAAAACGCGACAGAAGTATCGATATACTTCGTGGCTTCGCATTGGCCGGCGTATTATTTATATTTTGCGTCAGCGATATTGGTCCGGCTGGCAATTATTCTAATTCTTTGGCGGACGAGATCATTGCCTGGCCAAAATGGATCTTCATAGAAAGCAGGATGTACACCATGCTCATCCTCGTATTCGGGATCGGCTTCCATGTGCAACTGGAAAAAGCAAGACAAAAAAACGCATCCCTGGTTCCTGTTTTTACAAGAAGGCTCATTGGACTTCTCGTTATAGGCTTTATTCATGCAATACTGTTAAGCACAAGAGACATCCTGATGTTCTATGCAATTGCGGGGGCTTTATTGCTGCTGGTTCGTAACCTGAGCAGCCGGCAACTATTTATAGTTTTAGTGATCACCTTTTTAATTCTTATCTCCGGTGTGCTGTATCAACTTTTCGGAAATGTGTGGCCACAAACCAGGGCTCTTGTACAACCTAACAATTATACGGATCATGTGCAATACAACTGGCAATTCTTTTTGTTGTATCACCAGATGTATGGTGTTTATATAGAAATGTTCTTTCATTTCTTGCTCGGTTTCTGGATCAGCAAGGCGGGAATATTGAAAAAAATAAATGAGAACAGGATCTTCAGACGTAAACTGCTTGTGATATCAGCAGGAATTGTAGCAATACTGATCCCACTTTATTATTTCTGGGCTCCTGAAAATTTCCCCCCTTTAATGAAGAAACTTGGCAATGGTTGGGAAAAGTACCTGGTGTCAAAAGCTGTTGTTGCTCTTTGGTATGTTCTCACAACAGCCTGCGTTACTCTATATGCAACGGCGTTGATCAGCATTGCAAGATCGGTTAAGGAAAAATGGTTCAGACCGTTGGTTGCCTTCGGACAAATGGCTCTCAGTAATTATTTGATCCAATCATTCATATTGATCCCATACCTTTTGCTGACTAATAAATTCAATAACCTGCCGCCTTTTGAAGGATTCATTGTATTCCTGGTCGTGCTTTCCTTACAACTCATATTTAGTGCCTGGTGGATGTCAAAATATACACTGGGACCATTCGAATGGCTGCTCCGTTCTTTTACCTACTGGAAATGGCAGTTAACAAAAAGACCCGTACAAAAAGAATTTAATGATGAAAAACAACTGGTTACGGTCTCAATTTAACTCAACAATAAAATTTAAAACAATGCTTCAATATTTCAACGAAACGATTGCTGGTCTCTGGCCGGTTATTATTGGTCTGGTTATCTGGGAAATAGTATGGAAGATCATTGCCATGTGGAGATCTGCAAGAAACAATGACATTATATGGTTCGTTTGTATTGCCATCTTAAATACATTGGGTGTTTTGTCGATCATTTATATTTTAACGCACCAAAAAAGAGAGACAACATAATTAAATATTCTAAGTAAATTTAAGTATGCAACGAACCGCCCTCATTCTTGCATACTTGCTTATTTGTGTAAACTGCTTTTCACAACAATATCCTTTTGTTCATTATACGCCCAGGGACGGCTTGATCAGTAACATGATCAAAAGCGTTTACCAGGACAGTAAAGGCAGGCTTTATTTTACTTCGCTGCATGGACTAAGCGTCTATGACGGCTCCCGTTTTATCAATTATACTTCAAAGAACGGGCTCAACTATGATATTGTGAATTGCATAATGGAAATGGGTGACGATTCAATTTGGATTATCACCAATAGCTCCAAAATAAATTGCCTCGTTAATGGGAAAATAAAATTGCTTCCATATTATGAACACGGCTACGTAATAAATAATTTATGCCGCGATTCCGATGGAGAAATTTATGCAGCAGCAGAAGAAGGTTTACTTGTTTTCAATAAAAAAGATCGTTTTCTAAAATTGCCTTTCATAAATGCTAAAGGTGTGGAGGTAAGCTCCTACATTTCTTCAATATTTTCAGCAGGCGATCATCTTCTTTTACAAAGAGACAATTCCATGTTGCCGGTGCAGGATGAAATTTTGTACCTATACAACAAGAAAAGTAAAAAAATCACTGCAGAATTGCAGGGTGTATTGGCCGCTCATATAGCAAAAGATGGCCGGATCTGGATCAGTACAGAGAATGAAATATTGTCAATTGATACCAATGAGCTGTATAAAGGGAGCCTTATCACGCAACAGCTTCCACAGAAGTTTTCCGCTTTGAGAAAACTGGGAAAGTATTTTGTGCATTTCGATGATGGAAATAATTGTTGGCTGGGCGATCAAAACAATATTTTGATAAAGGCATCGCCGGAGGGCACCATCACAACATTTACATCTGCATCAGGATTAAATATGTTTTTTATCAATTCCGTTTTTCGTGACCGCGAAGGCATCACATGGATCGCCACGAATAATACGGGAGTCAGCAAACTGGTACACACCAATTTCTCCCAAATTGAAAAACCTTTTGATATTACCAACCCTTCTGACATCTCGTATAACAAGGTCAGCGGAAACTTGTTGATCTATTCCAGGCCAGCCAATTTGGCTGCGGTCATTCATAATGACGCAACGCGATACCTGCACATAGAAAATCAATTGCCCTTACTGCGGTTGATTGAAACGCCCAATGGCTTTTTTGGTATCAACCGCAATACGGTTTATAAACTTGATCAGAAGGATCACAAGCTTTATCCCAGGGCGTTACTTTCTGACTCGTCAGACAACGTGTATCCGGATTTTATTGTTGACAATGCAGGCAATTTAATAATACCGGGAAAATATCATCTTAGCGCAATCATTAATGGCCATATCATTTTTAAAACGAAAGTGCCTTTTTTTGGAGACGTGCCCGCAGTGGATAGCAAAGGAAATATATGGCTGGCTACGCGGGCAAACGATCTTCTGATGTATCAAACACATCCCGAAGAACCTTCGCATTACCTCGAGCAGAAACATTGTTTTAAAAAGGAGCTGGAAGGTTTTTCACCCCGCTCCATCGTAATTGATCAACAGGACAACATCTGGATAGGATCAAGAAGTCACGGCATTCACGTCTTTTCATTAACCCAGGGAAAGCTTATTAAGAGATTCTCCATCACTACCGGGTCAGGACTGTCTGATGATTTTACCACACATCTTATGTGTGACGCCGAAAATGCGATCTGGGCAACCAGTGCATTAGGACTTGATAAGATCACCATAAAAAACGGCACCCCGGTTATTGAAAACATAACACGTCAGAATAATATTTATCAAAGCGTTTTCAATATTGTAAATGACAATGACAACAACCTATGGTGTCTTGTTTCAAACGGAATGATCCGGATCACACCGGAGAACCGGCCATCAAATAATTATTCGCCAACGCTGATGATCAGTATGCTCAGAACCGAAAAAGACACCATTC
>DASVAM010000689.1:0-7974 GCA_036376375.1 Chitinophagaceae bacterium | reverse complement strand
ATTATGTTCAATTCCTTGCATGGATAGCTGGTGTTGGTTGATGTTGAATTTACAGAATTAAGTGGTTAGGGTGCAATACCACAAAGGAGGCATTTTTGACAGGCAAGCCAATGTTGATCCAATGTTTGATCAGACACTGGTAAGGTGCTTCTTTTCACCACAAAAAAATTGCGGACCTCCATCAAGGTCCACAATCAAGAAAAAACTTGCACCAACGATTAACTAATAACGAATAACTATTGACTATCGACTATCGACTCCCAGCTCCCAACTCCCAACTCCAAACTCATCACACTCACAACACCTCCACACTTCTCTCCACAAACGCTGTAAGGTCCGCTCCTTTCAACAATCCCTGCGCCAGCATGGCAAGATCAAAAGCTTGTTTTGCTAAAACAGTCTGTTGCGCTTCATTTGCGGATAAGATCTTGCTTACCAGCTTATGATTTGCATTAACAGAAACTTTATAGGTATCAGGCATATTGCCATAAAAGTTCATGCCACCACCCATGCGACTCATATCTTTCATACGGCGCATCCATTCCTCTATCGTGATGGTTACGGGCATTGCCTCGGGATGCGTGCTGTCGATCTCCACATGCATATTCGTGTTATTGATCGCCTTTTCAAAAATGCCTTGCAGTCTTTTGCTCTCGTCTTCTGTGAGCTTATGTTTCTCCGCATCTTCTTTTTCGATCAGCTTATCCATTACATCCGCATCTACTCTTTTTAATGAAGTTTTCTCCAGCTTCATTTCGAGATGATGAATAAAATGCGTATCGATCGGTGAGTTCATCAGCAACACATCATAATTTCTTTTATGTGCTGCCTGTACGTAGCTGTCCTGTCTTTCCGCATCAAAGGTGTAGAGGTACACCAGCCGGCCAGTCTTATCTTCCTGGAAATCTTTTACCCGTGTAGCATATTCTTCCAGTGTATACTTTTCACGCTTTGTATTTTCCAGTAACAAAAACTCTTTTGCCTTCTCATAAAATTTTTCATCACTGATAGCGCCATACTTTACAAACAATCCAATGTCATTCCATTTCTCTTCATAACCCTTGCGGTCTTTTTTGAACAACTCACCCAGCTTCTCTGCCACTTTACGACTGATGTAGCTGTTGATCTTTTTTACATTGCTATCGCTTTGCAAAAATGAACGGCTTACATTCAGCGGGATATCCGGTGAATCGATCACGCCATGCAACAATAACAAAAACTCAGGCACGATATCTTTTACTTCATCGGTAATAAATACCTGGCGGCTGAACAAACGGATCTTGTTCTTCGTGATCTCAAAATCATTTTTCAGTTTGGGGAAATACAAAACCCCGGTCAGGGTAAAAGGATAATCAACATTCAGGTGGATCCAGAACAATGGCTCATCCGAAAAAGGATAAAGCTCCCGATAAAAAGAAAGATAATCTTCGTCTTTCAGGTCATTCGGTTGTTTGGTCCAGATAGGCGTGGTGTTGTTAATGATATTATCAACTTCCACTTCTTTCTCTTTTGGTTTCCCATCTGCATCTTCACCATCTGGTACAAATTCTTTTTTAGTACCAAACTGTACCGGCACGGGCAAGAACTTCGCATACTTGTTCAGGATATCAGTGATCCGATGTTCTTCTAAAAACTCTTCTGATTCTGAGTTGATGTATAAGATCACATCGGTACCTCTTTCGGTGCGGGTACCATCGGTAATTTCAAATTCGGTGCTGCCATCACAGGTCCAGCAGGCAGGAGTAGCGCCTTCCTGGTAGCTAAGCGTTTGTATCTCCACTTTTTCTGCTACCATAAATGACGAATAAAACCCCAAACCAAAACGACCGATGATCTCATTGGCATCATTGGCTTCTTTGAATTTCTCCAGAAATTCGGTGGCCCCGGAGAAAGCCACCTGGTTGATATATTTTTTTATTTCATCCGCTGTCATCCCAATCCCGTTATCGCTGACGGTGATCGTTTTTGCCTTTTTATCAACGGTCACTTTTATTTTCAGCTCGCCAAGGTCTTTGTTGTAGTGACCCATCGATGCCAGTCTTTTTATTTTTTGGGTCGCATCCACGGCATTGCTCACCAGCTCCCGCAAAAAGATCTCATGATCTGAGTATAAAAATTTCTTAATGATCGGGAAGATATTTTCAGTGTTGATCGAGATGGTTCCTTTTTCCTGTACCATGATTTTAATTTTAGAATGAGGGATCAGGGATGAGTGATGAGGGATCAGTGATGAGTGATCGGTAATGAGTCCCGGCGTCCCTCCCGTGAGAAAGCACTCATCACTCATAATTCATCACTCATCATTCATTGCTCATTCGGCCCGCAAGATAGCAATCCCCGTTCCATTAAGAGGAAATTTGCCAGATTGACAGCGGGAAGACAGGAAATAAGGCCGGAGAAAAATAAAGCCTAAAATTACGGACCCCCATAAGATCCGCAACAATATCAACAGAAGTTAATGTCTCAATTCGCTTTTAAACCACGGCGACACAAAGTTCACGGCGAGGCACAGAGAATACTCTCCGTGAATCTTCTTGCCCCTGTCTCTCTGTGGTTTATTTTAACTATTAACTTTCAACTCCCGACTCCGAACTCACGACTAATGACTATCGACTAACGACTCAATACGCCTTCTTCTCCATCGTTGGCCGCGCCGGTGCTTTATACCCTTTCGTTTTTAATAGATTCTTAATTTCCTCAATTCCTCTTTGCAGTTGCGGGTCTTTCCCTTTCGCCATCATACCCAGGTCTTCGGGAACTGCAATATCAGGATCAACACCATGACCTTCCTGGAACCATGTACCATCCGGGTTATACATTCTGAAAGTAGGCACCGTAACATTTCCTCCATCCATCAGCGGCGGCACACCACTGATACCGATCAATCCGCCCCAGGTTCTTGCACCGATCAACGGACCTAATTTTTTTCTGCGGAAATAATCGGGGAATGCATCACCGCCTGAACCGCTCCATCCATTTATCAGCATCACTTTCGGACCAAAATTCGCATAAGGTGGCCACGGCCAGTCACTGCCATCACGGATGGCCCAGAAGGCAAGCGGATCACGGTTCAGCATTTCAATAAAGCGATCGGGAATTTGTCCGCCATCATTAAAACGTTCGTCGATCACCAATGCTTTTTTATCCCATTGGGCATTGAATTGTCTAGTCAATTCATTTTGTCCATCGATACCGGTGCTTGGAACATAGATATAACCCGCTTCACCATTTGTTTCCTCTTCCACTTGCTTACGCATGGATTCGATCCAGGCAAGATTGCGCAAACGATATTCATCCGGCAATGTTTTTACGATCGCTGTTTTAGCACCCTCCCATGACGGTTTGGAATTATAGGTTAGCTCAACTGTTTTATTGGAAAGACCGGTGAATGCAATAAATGGTTCTTGTGATGTAGTCAATGGAACACCATTCACTGCCAGGATATAATCACCTTCTTTAATGGTAACACCGGGCTGATCAAGTGCAGAACGAACTTCTGCATCCCATGGCGCACCACGGATTATTTTTTTGACCTTATAATTTTCACCATCGGCCTGCCAGTCAACACCCAGGTAACCGACTGCTTTATTTTTAGCAGCTTCGATATCTCCGCCACCCTGGTAAGTATGGGAGGCATTCAATTCACCGATCAGTTCACCGATCACAAAATTGGCCTCTTCACGACTCATGGCACCTTCCAGCATTTTCAGATAGCGGTCCTTTGCCTGTTTCCAATCCACACCATGCATGCCGGCATCATAAAAATAATCACGTTCAAAACGCCATACATCCATAAAGATCTGTTTCCATTCTTTCACGGGATCCACCATCATTTGCATATCGGCCAGCGGCAATGTTTTTTCAAATTTCTGGTTTTCGTTCGGTGGGATCACCACATAAGTTCCCGATTTGCCTACCAGCAATTTTTGTCCATTCGCAGATAAGCGGGCATTGTCAACCGCATCAACGATCATCTTCTCTTCTTTCTTTTCAATATCCCAGTATTTCAATGTGCCTTTACCATCTGGTGCACCGGTATTCGGGTACCTGATAAAAATGATCTTTCCTTTTGCAGCAGCTAACCAGAAATAATTGCCGGCAGGAGCCGGTAACAGCTCCAGTCTTTTTTCAATACCATCAAAATCTATGACCGTTGCTTTTCCACCCGGTTTGTTGGCCGCAGTAGCCGAATCTTTTTTGTTCTTACCCGGATCCTCTTTTGCCATCTCATCTGTCTTCAGTGCGACGGTATCATTCTTTGGCGCCAGCAATGAAGGAGTTTCTTTTTTCAATGAAACAACAGCGATCTGCGTAGTATTCGGATAAATAAATGTGTTATCAATATCGCTATAAGTAGGTTTGAAAGATTGGTTGGTGAAGAAGTACAAGTATTTTCCTTCCGGATCAAAGACGGGATTGAATGCATCATAAAAACCACTCGTTACGGTATTAATTTTTTTATTGGTATAATCATACACATAGATCGCATTATGCTGGTTCTCGAGATCCCGGTGATAAGCCATCCAGCGGCTGTCAGGTGACCAGTTTGCAGTAAATCCTTCCAGTGCTCCATGTGTAAAACGTAATGCCTTGTCAACTTCCGTAGTTTGGTTGGTGGTGATATCAAAGATCTTTATCCGCATCGCTTTATCAATAAATGCGATCTTCTTACTGTCGGGTGACCAGAAAGGACGATAGCGATAACCGGGGCCGTAATCAGTTAGTTTTTTTGTTGCATTTTCTTTGTCAGCCTCCATCAGCCATAATTCATATTCACCCGACTGATCACTCCAGTAAGCAATATATTTTCCATCAGGCGACCAGGCAGGATAACGCTCTGCAGCGCCGGAAGTTCTTGTCATATCTTTTACATATCCATTTTCGGCAGGCACGGAAAATACATCGCCTCTTGCCTGTATCAATACCCTGTTACCATCGGGACTCAGGGAAACACCCTGCACCAGCTTATCAGCCGATTCAATTTTTGGTTTTAGCATCGCCCTGTCGGTGACCACATTCACATTTACTGTTTTGTGTTTTCCCGACGAAATGGAATAGAGATAAAGTTTGCCACCGGCTTCAAACACGATATCATCCGGTCCGAGCGAAGGATAGTGAACATCATCATCTTTAAAATTGGTAAGCTGTGTATAGGCTTTTGTACCCAGGTCATATTTCCACAAGTTCATTCTTAGTTCGGGTCCGCGGTCCGATAAGAAATAAATTGAATTACCATGCCACATCGGGAATTCATTACCGGCATCGGCTTCGGCGCCGATCGTTTTTGATTCATTGGTCGCCAGGTTAAATACATTGATATCGGCTTTCCATCCGCCGCGATAACGTTTCCAGTTGCGGCCCACCTGCGAACGAAACACCACGGCAATTTGTTTGCCATCGGGAGAATAAGAACCAAACTCCGCATAGGCAAGTGGCAATTTTTCAATGATACCGCCACCGGCCGGCACAGTGTAGAACTGGTTAAATCTTGCTTTACCGCTTTCACGGGCCGAAGCGAATAACACTTTTTTTCCATCGGTTGTCCAGTCAACCACGCGGTCTGAATAACCATGACTGGTCAATCGCACCGGCACACCACCCATCACGGAAATGGTGTAGGCGTCGTTGTTGCCATCATAGTTGCCGCTGAAGGCAATGCTTTTTCCATCGGGGGAAAATTTTGGATAGCTCTCCACACCTGCCGGTGAACTGAGCTTGATAGCCGTGCCGCCATCTTTGGGTAGCACCCAAAGATCATTGGCATAGGTAAATACGATCTGGGTTTGTGATACATCCGGGAACCGGAACAACCCCGCATCGATCTGTGCATTCAAATTTGCTGCGATGATCGTACCCACAGCAAGGCAAGCAATTATCTTTTTCATAAGCTATAATTTGGTAAAAGAATTTCTTAGAATTTATTGGGGGTTTTAAAGCTAAGGAAAAAACAAATATGATTAGAGTGAATGGTATGGATGGGGGAAGTAAACTTTTTTACCCTGATATTTTGAATATCATCGGGCGCTCCAAATTTAATTCTGATTCAAATTGTTGTTGTACTTTCCTTTGTACAAGTGGGACATCCCGCTTTACGGCGTAAAAGAAAAGAACATTAAGATCGAATCGATGTTTCCTTATCTACTTTTTGTATTCTAAGTTAATTAAGATGAAAAAAAAATATTTTAAGCAACCTGTAAGTAATTGTTTAAGAATGGTGTTTGTCGTTTAACAACTGCAAACATTCTGTAAACTATCTTATTTCGAATAATATTAATGGTGCTCATTTTGGATTTTCCGTTAGCTGTTTTTCTTAGATAAAATTCCCGTAGTTCTTTGTCATATCTGATAGCACATTGGGCAGACATGTGTAGGAGTGCTTTCATTTGTTTATCGGCCATGTGGCTAACTCTGGTTCGGCCTTTAATACTGGTTCCAGAAGTGTTTTCAAAGGGAGCTATTCCACAGAAGCAGGCGAATTTTCTGGTGTTCGTGAACCTGGTAAAGTTTTGCGTTTTGATTAGGATTACTGTGGCCACTACTTTGCCGACACCTGTGACAGTTTGCAGAAGCTGATAGTTTTGATTGAGTGAAGGATCTTGTTCAATGTTGTTTTTCATTTCCAGGTCTAGATTTTCGATTTCCTTTTCAAAACGTTTTATGATCCTCGTTTGTGCCTGCATGATGGGATCTTGTTTACTAAGTCCAATATTGGAATATTCTTCCAATGCATTGAGCAGAGCTGCCTTTTGTTTTACCAAGCGATCCCTGGTCGCATAGAGTAGTTGTAATCGCTGAAGCTGCTTGTTTGCAGGCGTTTCAGCAATGAGCTTAGCCTTTTTTTCATAACCATACTCTGCAATTCTTTGAGCATCGATCTTGTCAGACTTACCCCTCGCTAGTCCGACAGATCGTTTGATGGCAAGAGCACTGATTTTGGTAAACGAAATTTGATGTTGATGAAGGAATCTTTCCAAACATAAGCTATAAAGACCCGTGTGTTCCATCACTATCAAAAGTTCAGAAAAGTTGATTTGTTGCTGTTTCAGCCATTGGATCATTTTCTTAAACCCGGAAAGGTTGTTGCCAATTCGCGTGTAGGAACCCAACAAATGGCACAAATCAATAGTTTTTTTGGAGAGGTCTGCTCCGACGATGTGCTGAACGTTTTGCATAGCTTTGCATTTAAAGGTCAATAAAAAGTTGCTACAGCCTAAGACCTTTAATTAGTCTTTAAGGACTTACTATTCTAAATGGGCCTAAGCAACCGTGGAATGAGGCGGGGACTAATACAAAAAGTAGGTCGTGAGCCTATGCCTTGACAAAGTTCACCCCGTCTCCTTCCACAAATTTCCCTGAACTATTTTTAAGTACTATCCAATTTTATTTAGGGATTTAAACTAAAGGCCTTGATGCAAAAAGAACCAAAAAAATCAAGCCCGGCCCGATGCTCCGCCGGCCGGGCAGGCCAACGCACATGAGCAGTCATTCCGACCGAAAATGCTTTGTGTTATCGATCTGAAAGTTCAAGTCACCTTGCTTCGTGCTATTGGAGACATCGAAAGGCGCAGTTCCCGCCTCTGCAATTTTCAAATGTGAAAATGATTTCAATTAGTCGGCGGGAAAGGCGCTAGTAAATCATGTTAATTGAAGGGATTGGCCACATTAATTAGTGAAAAGAGATTACAACTATCGTTGTCAGAGTTCTTTATTTAGGCGAAAAGGCGAGTGCTGGCAAATCATAAGAATCGAATTAAAGGAATAAACGCAGTAACATTTTTGGAGAATGTCGGGTAGACAGAAACAAATTTCATTTATCGTCGATGTCGATGATAAGAATTGTTTAGCACAGTTAACAGTAGCACTAGTGCTTAATCAAGGCGCCCGGCAATGGCCGTACATCATTGCCGGTGCACTTTTCTTTGTTACTTTCTTTTGTGCAAGCAAAAGAAAGTAAATGAGATTAATCGTATTAGT
>DASVAM010000686.1:0-18259 GCA_036376375.1 Chitinophagaceae bacterium | reverse complement strand
TTTATTGATAAGTTATTGGATGCAGGACCCTGGTTATTGGCCATTGCTTTTATATTGACGGCTATTGTAGCGGGTGTTTTCTTCAGCATTATTGCGGGGTATATTTCACGAAGTGTCCCGATAGACGCTCATCAAAATGGTGTCAACAAATTTTTGGGAATAATTCCTGGCGCAATCACTGGTTATATATACGCCGTAATATTTTCTGCAATCTTTCTTTCGTTGCCAATCAGGGACGGTATTACTGAGAAGGTTCGTAACAGTCGGTTAGGAGTTCAATTGGCAATGCAATCTGAATGGGCGAACAGAAAATTAGCACCGGTGTTTGATGAGGCAATTCGCCAAACGATCAACAGCCTGACCGTTCAACCGAATTCTGATGAAAAGATTAATCTCACTTTTAAGATCAGCGATGCTGTCCCCAAACCAAATTACGAAGCTGAGATGTTGCAGTTGATAAACCAGGAAAGACAGAAACATGGATTAAAACCATTACAGCCTGACGCCGAAATGCTGCAGGTAGCGAGAGCCCATTCACAGGATATGTTTGCCAGGGGATATTTTGCTCATGACAATCCTGACGGGAAGGATCCTTTTGACAGGATGAGAGCTGCAAATGTTCAGTTCGCTGCCGCCGGAGAGAATCTTGCATTGGCACAAACGGTAGAAATAGCCCACGTAAACCTCATGAATTCGCCCGGGCACAGAGCCAATATTCTTAACTCTTCATTTGGCCGTGTAGGTATCGGAATTCTGGATGGAGGATTTTATGGTCTGATGATCAGCCAGGAATTCCGGGATTAATTGTTTCCTTCCGAAATTGTCACTTATCTATTTCCGCAATCCCTTCTTAGGATTTTTTCTTTCTTTCTTATTATGAGTAATGTCATCACCTTTCGATAGTTGTTCTTCCCCTTCGCGGCTATCAAGGTTGTCCTTGTTTTCCGGCCGGGGCCGATTATTGTCAAGCCTGGTATTACGATTCGGATTTTGCTGTTTTATATTTTTCATAAAAATATCTTTGACGTAGTAAATCAAAATATATGCCTTTTGATAAGGGGTGTAACATTCAATCATGGCGTTGTTTTTGAACGCTGCCTTTTAAACCTTTAAGCATGAGCCGGGAACAAATCGATACACTATTTAATCGGTATGAAACAGCTTTCGATAAACTTGATATGAAAGCAATGTCAGGATATTGTGCAGATAGTTTTATAACGGCAAGTCCAAAAGGTTCCTCAGCGCAAAGCAGAATTGAGTATGAGCAAAAGGCAGACGAAACAATAGAATTTTATAAAAGTGCTGGCCGGAATTCAGCAAAAATAATTTCAAAAAGGGTAATACCTATTTCGAATGAATATAGCATGGTAGTAGTACGCTGGGGTATTACGTTTGAAAAGACCGGTGAAAGATTAGTGGAATTTGATAAAAGTTATATTATACAGGAAACGGGTATTGATCCAAAGATCATTTTATTTATATCACACGATGATGAGGTAGCTGCCATGAAAAAACTGGGTGTATTGTCAGGAACGCCAGGATAATCCGGGATTTTATGTTGTAACATACATATAACCTTCACCCTGATGTGGGGAAAAAAATCAACTCTTTTATAAAGTGTCATAATTCATTTTTAAAGCTAACATGTTTTCCACAAAAATTAAGTCGTTTTAAACGCTAATGGTTATTTAATACCCAGGGCCACGTTTTTTAATTAACGGGAATGATTTTGGCATAGATGTTTCATAGAGGAACTAAATCTTACTATCATGAACAAACTGCTTTTGCCATTGAAGCTCAGCTCCGTCACAGAAAACATGCTTTCCATTCATGATTATTTGAAAAATTCTTACAACGAAAAGAAAGAGTGGTTAGCGGAAAGCATTGCATTCTTCAAGGATTTTGCACAGATGGAAGAAGAATTCCGACAGGAGCTTTTGAATCGAAATGAATTTACTCTTTGTCTTGAAGGTGAAATGGTTTCCGAAAAAGAAATCCTTTCGAGACCGATGGAGGAAAACTATTAACCGTTAAACTTAACCTTACCATTATTTTAAAGCATCGGGTCCCGATGCTTTTTTGTTTCCAGGATGTCATTAACTTAATCGAAAAATGGAATAGTAATTGTCTTATTGCTGCAATGAAATTGAATTCTTCTTTGACAGTAAAGACGAAACAAAGAAAAAAGGTCAGGATTGTATCAGGCGCTGTTCTATTTTTTCTGGTAGCTGTAATCGTGGCTGGTTATTGGTATTGGGATACTCATAAGAACAAGATCATAGAGTCAGAACTGGAAAAGGCAATTGTAGAAAGTAATGAAGGATTTTACAAGGTGAGTTATGACGATATGAAAGTTGATGAATCTGCGGGAGCGCTTTCTGTTCGTAATATGAAGGTGCGTTTCGACTCCACAAGGTACAAATCCGTAGAGAATGTTGACAAGATCCCCTCAATGGTCTTTAATATTGATATTCCGGAGATCAATGTCGTCGGCGTAAAGACCAAAAGTGCCTTGCTCGATAAAGAGATCATCGGACGGAAATTAGAAATAAAGAATCCCGTTATAGATCTGCAATATACTTACAGGGGAAAAGACTCTATACGAAATATACCCACACGGGAGATCTATAAGGAAGTTCTTGCAAACATGGATATGATACAGATCGATTCTGTATTGATCACAGGTGCACAGTTACGAACAAGTAGCAGGAAAACAGGTAAAATCCTGATTGATATCAACAACATTGATCTTGCTTTATTTGATGTGAAAGTCGATAGTCTCTCCGAACATGATTCAACCCGGTTCCTGTTTTCAAACTCGATGAATGTAGAGGTTGCAAAAATTGCATGGCCTTCACCCAATAACTTATATGGCTATCTGGCTGAAAATCTATCGCTCAATTCTACCGAAAAGGTGTTATCAGTGAATCGAATTTTAATTAGCCCAACGCTGGGAGAGAACGCGTTTGTAAATGCGATCCCGACCCAGGATGACCGTTTGGATTTTACGTTGAATAATATTGTTTTTTCAGGCCTTGATATACAAAAGTTATTGGATGAAAAATTTCAGGCTGAAACGATGTCGATTGGCAGATCACAATTTAAGATATACCGTGACCTTGCCAAACCGCGGGACAGTAAGAACCGTGTGGGACATTATCCCCACCAGGTTTTAGATGATCTGCCATTGATTTTTAATATTGGGAAAGTAAATGTTCGTAATTCCTTCATTGAATACAAAGAGAGAAACCACATAACACGGCAAGCAGGACATGTTCGGTTCTATAGTGTAAATGCATCGATCACAAATTTTACAAATGACAAGCATGCTTCAAACAAAGTCATGAGAGCTTCTATCAATTCAAATTTCTTAAACCAAACACCATTGAAGACGCATTGGACTTTTTATCTTTTTCATCCCGAAGGCAGATTTGATGTAACAGGATCCATGGGTGCGATCGACGGCAAAGATGTTAATCCCCTCGCAGAGCCCATGGGCCCGGCAAGTATAGAAGAGGGTCGTTTTAATGGATTGACGTTCGATCTGCATGGTAATGACCACTCAATGAATGGAAATGTAAAGCTGCTGTATGAGGATCTTAAAGTGGCGTTGCTTGAAAAAGACAAAGGAGCGACCGAGACAGATAAGAAATTCCTCACAAGTCTGTTGGCAAATTTTGTAATAAAAAATTCAAATCCAAAGGGTGATGAGGAAGTGAGGGTCCAGGACGTCAAACTTGCAAGAAATACAAATCGTTCACTATTTTATTTATGCTGGAAGGCAATTTTTGCAGGCATAAAAGAGACTGTTGGAATAAAACAGCCCGCAGCAGTAAACAGGGAAACGAGTGAATGATTTACACCCCGCCTTCAGTTTCAATTGATCAAAAACGCCTGTTCAATGTATAGCTGAAATCATGATCGCCCACCAGTAAATTTCCATTTGCATCTGTAAACATCAACACACCATCATCCATCTTTAAAAGATACATGAATGGTTTATGATTTTTATCATCCAGTTGAAAGACAATCCGGCCATCCTTGCCGTTCGTAATTCTCCAGTTGCCTCTTTTGCCTCCGTCTTCGCGACGATAGGGAGTGCCTAATAACCTGTAAGTAGACGGCTCATTTTTTTGCTGTAAAGCACGAGATACCATTTTAATTTGTAACATTCTTTTCCGGCTTCAATGATATTAGGTATTCCACAGGGCGTTCTTCCTTCAAATGCAATTGAATCTTTTAAGACCATAGGTTTTGCTATTATACTGAATTTGCTGGTCGCGGTAGGTGTCAGGCTGTTAAGGACATAGCTCCAGCCGCCATTTCCGACCAGGAGCGTATTATCATTGTTGAGGAGGTGAAGGAGGTTAAGGTTTAATTCTGCAAACTTTAATGACTTGCTCCCGTTGATGAGCGTATAAATATTATTTTCTTTTTTTACAAACCCGCTAAACGAAACTTTTTTTCCGCCATTGTAAAAGCCATTGGTGTTTGGTTTGCCTATTCCATAATTACATTCTAAAGAATATTTATTATCCGTAAGTGACAACTTCCAACGGATAAAGTCGATTGAATCAGTTAACGAAATACCCAGGAATGTCCTTACAATAGACCCCGCGGGCGTACTTGCCGTATAATTTGTTTCTTTCGAATTCGCGCAGAAAACAAATACGATCATCGATAAAAGTGTGGCAAAGATTTTCATACATCTGCATTTGCTGCAAACCTCGCCTTAATAGACGAGATCTGAAACAAAGCTACACCTCCTGCATTATTTTCTTGATGAAAAGCCTTTCAAAATTTGACCATGGTGTATCCCTGCAACTGGTAAGTGGTGATCGCTGTGAGACCGGCGCTGGCCACTTTGGTGCCCGCCACTAATTTCTTTGTATCAATATTTCTTTTGTGCATTGTTTGCCCACAAACATAAAATTCCACACCGGCATTCATCAGTTCTTGCAGCATTTGTAAATTCGGATTATCACATTTGAATTTTTCCTTGTAGAGCTCGTTACCAAAAACAGCATAGGTTGCCATTTTGCGCAATATTACGACCATCTTAATATTTTCGCCTGGTACGCCCTCCGCAGCATGAAGATTAACTAATGTTGCCAAAGCTTCAATGTATTCGTTTAAGGAATCAGCTTTTGAGCCATTCTCAGTAAGTTCAACAATGATCTTGTAGTGTAAGGAAGGATCTGGTTTGTGATCTGCATTTGGCAGGTGGAAAACTGTTCCATATGACTTTATTACAGGGTTTACTTTGGTTTGTGCACTGGTAAAACAAATGACGAAAAGCGAAAGCAGCAGCAGGTTTATCTTTTTCATAATTTAATTTTTATAAAAGAAAATTATGAAACACAGCAAAGAAAGCTACGCCGTCCATAATAATTTCGGCACTATTATACAACCGGTAACTAGCGGGTAAGCTTGATCAATCCAATATCCGTTAGTTGTCCATCGATCACAAGGATGGCATCTCTTTCAACATTTTTGTAAGGTAGCACCGCTTCAACTACCAATTTCCAGCTACCGGGTTTTACATCCATTATAAAACTTCCCGGAGGCGGAATAATGGAAACACTGTCTTTACCACTGACAGCCCATATTCTCCTTGCTCCTTCAGGAGGATCGATTGTTCCCTGAATGCCTGATCTGTCATTTGAAGAAAAAGTTGATATCAAAAAAATGGATATGATAAAGCCAATAAAATTTTTCATAATTGAACTTTTAATAGAATTAATAACCAGGCAGTACAACCTTCCAATCCCATTAAGACAAGTACCATGCCATCGGCCATGCAAAATGAGGAGGTATTTATGCGGGTCCCTGTAATTTACTGGCAGGGTGTTTGTCGCTTTTTATTAAACGTTTTAACTATGGATCCGAAGCAACGATTAGCTTTAATGGATAAGATCATGCGTGAACTGGATGATCTTAAAAATTCTCAGACCTCTGTGCTAAAAAAGATCACACAAATTGAAGCTGATAATATCAATCTTGAAGTTGGGATACTCAACGACGGCTTGCCGGATCTGCATGAAGAAGTAGATAATGGGTTGCAAAAAGTTTCAGAATTGCACGAACAATTCACTGAATACAGGAACAAATTTGAAGCGGATAATCAAAAATTTCTTGCTGAAACACCCTGATCTCTTGAATTGGTTCCCGGCATAAATAAAATAATTGAGTTAAACCTGAGCTGTCTTGTCGGAAATACCCCATGAAACAGTCGCTTTTCCACCCTGGCGGCCAATTTTTTTCATCTCACCTTTATACCCGTAAACATTATTGATAAAAATATTTCCGATGAAAAAGATATTAGCCACTGCCTCTTTAAAAAGAATGATCGTTCTTGGAGCAATTCTTAGTTGTTTACTCGTCCGTGTGCCTGGACAAACGAAAACAGGCTACGCACCGGTAAATGAAATAAAAATGTATTATGAAGTTCATGGTGCAGGTAAGCCAATTGTTTTATTGCATGGCGCATTTAATACGATCAATACAGCTTTTGGCCAATTGATCCCGGCATTATCTAAAACCCGCCAGGTGATCGCAATGGAGTTGCAGGGCCATGGAAGAACACAAGATATCGATCGTCCGTTCTCGTTTGAGAGCATGGCTGATGACGTGGCTGCGTTATTAAAATTTCTTAAGATCGATAGTGCTGATATTTTTGGCTATAGTATGGGTGGAGGAGTTGCACAACAGGTTGCGATTCGTCATCCGGAAGTTGTTCGCAGGTTGATCATCACTTCTTCTGTATATAAATATGAAGGATGGAGCCCCGAAACGAGGGCGATTCTCCCGATGCTGACGGCCGAAATGTTTGAACCCACTCCGATAAAGCAGGAGTATGATAAACTGGCGCCGGACCCAAAACACTGGAAAGAGTTCATAAATAAGATGAAAAAATTTGTAACAACCAGTTACGACTTTGGTGCTGACAACATCAAAGCAATAAGATCACCGACATTGATCATAACAGGAGATGGTGATGGCGTTTTACCCGAGCATGCAGTTGAGATGTACCGTCTTCGCGGCGGAAGTTATATGGTTGATTTTGGGCCCATTCACGCGGCACAATTAGCGATACTACCCGGTTCGTCACACATTAGCGTAATGATGCAAACAGACTGGTTGCTTTCAATGACAGTTCCGTTTTTGGATGCACCATTGCAACAAACAAAGCATTAATCAAATTTCTACGGATAGCCTTAGAGAGGTGGAGCTTTCGGAAAAAACTAACATAATTTAAAAACAAGATCATGGAAAAAATAACTCCCTTCCTCTGGTTTGATGGTAAGGCCGAGGAAGCAATGAAACTTTATACTTCTGTATTTAAGAATTCGAAGATCAGGAAAATTGACTATTGGGCTAAGGGCAGCCCATTTCCTGAAGGACAGGTGATGACAGGTGTATTTGAACTGGACGGCCAGCAGTTCTATGCATTCGATGCCGGTCCGCAATTCCAGTTCACAGAGGCGATCTCCTTCTTTGTTAATTGTGAAACCCAACAGGAGATAGATCACTTTTGGAACAAGCTCACTGCAAACGGCGGACAGGAGAGTATGTGCGGTTGGTTAAAAGACAAGTTTGGAGTTTCATGGCAGATCGTACCGGATACGTTAGGACAAATGCTTGCCGATAAGGACAAAACAAAAGCTGCCAGGGCAATGCAGGCAATGATGGGAATGAAGAAACTTATTATTGCAGATCTTGAAAAAGCTTATTACGGACAATGATGGCGAAACCAAGCAAAGCAATAAAAACTAAAACTACAAAGCCCGTCAGTTCAAAGACGGGCCATTCTAATTTGGAAAATGAGCTGACCGCAAAAAATTTTATTAAACGATTAAAAGCTCATCAGTCTGAGACTGAATTAAAAAAGATCCGGCGATATTTTAAAACAGAAAAGGGAGAGTATGGCCATAGCGACAAATTTATGGGAATAAAAATGGGGACTCTCTTTGCAATAGCAAAAGAATTTGGTGAAATGCCAATTAGTGAAATTGAAAAATTACTTGAAAGTCCGGTCCACGAAGTAAGGGCAGGGGCAGTAAGTATTATGGATAAGGCATCCCGTAATAAAAGAATATCCGGAGAAAGGCTGAAAGATTTCTTTGACCTGTACATGCGTCGCCATGATCGTATCAATAACTGGGATCTTTGTGATCTTGGATGCTTGCATATGACAGGGAGTTACTTGTATAATAAGCCGCATGACATTTTATATACGCTGGCCCGCTCAAAAAATATTTGGGAGCGGCGCACTGCCATCCTTAGCACTTGTTATTTTATCAGACAAGGTGATACAAACGACACATTTAAGATAGCTGAGATTTTAGTGAATGATCCAGCGGACCTGATCCATAAGGCAACTGGCTGGATGCTTCGCTTTGCAGGAACAAAAGATAAAAAGGGACTCATTAGTTTTTTGGATAAACATGCTGCGACAATGCCACGGACGCTTCTCCGGTATTCAATAGAACATTTTCCGCAAAGGGAACGGGAGCTTTACATGAAAATGAAAGAAGGGTAGGTGGAAAGATTTTCTATTTTAAGAACCTGTACGTCAATTTTAATAAGAAAATATTCCGGGCCTGCTCTTTAAAAGCATTTAAATATAAACTTTGAGCAATCGGTGAATTAACATCGCCAAATGCATCTGGTGTATTCCCTCTTGACCAGACAACATAGAATTCAGAACCCGGTTTGTATTCCCAGCGTAAAACAAGATTTGACCTGAACTCTACAAAATTGAAAGTAGGATCATTAAAGCTATAGTCAGTTATTCCATCCCCGGTTTCATCGATATAATATGTTCCATTGTTATAGCTTATTTCATTGGGTCCATAAGCATGAAACCTGTCATTGTATTTTTTAGCCAATGCATTTGTTACATAACCAAAATTGCTATAAACAGGGCGGGTGATAAAGGGTTGGCCATAATATTGTATCGTCAGATCAGGAGTAATATTATAATTAAATCTGAGGACAAAACGGAGGGTTTCCTGGTCTACCTCGCTCACAACCGTCCTTGTTGCATTGTTATATTTTATATTACCAACAAATTGATCCTGTCTTCGCCAGTATGAAGAATAACTTCCGGTCAAACTTATACTCAAAGAATTAATTGGTTGATAAGTCAGGCCCAAACTTAAATCGCCACCTTCTATTGTATTTTCAAATCCAAGGAAATACTGCACATTGAGATTAGCGGACAGTTTTTTTCTGAAATCGGTCCCTATGTAAGCCCATTGGCCAAGACCGGCAGGGCGACGTAATGATGAAGCTCCACGCAACGCATTATTTGAAATGTCATAGTTATTCCAGGTTATTCCTGTTCCAGCCTGCCAGTTGTTCTTAAATTGGGCATGTGCATTCGAATTGAATGCGCTGTAAAGAAACTGGCCACTATAGTCCCACCTGAACCAGTGGTTGTAATTCAGTCGTGCATTTCTAAAAATTGAAAATGGTTTTTGCCACTGAATACCAGCCCAGGTAAAGTGGTTGATCTCATTTGCCGTCAGCATAAAACCGATATCATTCATTTCAAGCTCCGGTGATCGTAATGTAACCCCTGATTCAAACCTGAATACCTCGCCATGTTTACCTTGTTTGCCGCCACTTTTCCCGATACGAAAAGTGCCGCCAGTTCCTGTTAATGAAGTTCGGCTTGAATCAACTTCAACCTCTGGTGCATTCGGCCGTTGAAACAAATGTTCAAATGCTGCTTGCGTATTTGATACCGCCTGCTTCGTTCCGGATACATGACTAAAAATTGCATTGCCTCTGAAATACCAGGATCTGTTTTTCCAGAAATGAAGAAAATCAAAACCACCTGAATAGGCACCCCGATGTAGAATATCACTGAGCTCATCTTCCCTGTTCACGGCGGTGAAGATGCCGCCAATAACAGTATTTCCTCCATCATAATCTTTCTGTAACCTTGTGACGAGGTAATTGGTCAATGGTTCAACCACCTCGTCTCTCTTCTGCCCGTTATGATCAATGGTCGCCATTTCCCGTTGTGTAATACTTTCAAGAATGCCCACGCTCAAACCTTTCTTTGTTTTGCCGCTGAACTTAGCTGCCCCAAGAATTGTAGTGTTCAACGGCATGTCAACATATTCACCACTGGTTGTATTGGGATAACCATGTGGCGAAGCGCCGATACGTCGTGAGTAAAAAAGTAGATCAGCATCATAATCACCGCCGGCCTGTGATCCTGTCACCTGGTAATTGAAAATATTTCTGCTTTCAATAAAAAACGGTCGTCGTTCTTCAAAAAAATTCTGAAATCCATCAATACGAACCTGGGAGGGATCAGCTTCCACCTGTCCGAAATCCGGGTTGATCGTAAAATCAAGTATCAAGTCATTCGTCACAGCCACTTTACCATCCACGCCTGCTGACAACTTTCCATCAAGACCGGTTGCAAAGGGATTGCCGTCCTCTTTTGTATATTTATCCGCCTGTGCAACCACATACGGAGCAATTTCCACTTGCCGGTGCATGGGGATATCTTTTAATCCATGAAGCTCACCAAAAGCGCTAACCCATACACCGGAACCCTGAGGAATGTGTTGCCAGGTAGATCGTTCTTCTTTACGAAACAAACGCCTTGTTACCTGGAAGCCCCAAACTTTTTCTGCGTCCTTGTTGTAACGTAACTGGCTGAGCGGGATCTTTATTTCAGCACTCCAACCTTTGTCATGCTGATGTGTTTTTGCAAACCAGATCGGGTTCCAGCTTGCATCCCAATTATTCCCGTTTTCCGAAACAAATTCATCACTCCGAACTCCCGAAACGGATATCGTAAATGAAAAGGCTGTGCGCAGATCATGGTAACTATCAATGTTTATTTCTACCCAATCACCAGGAAAGGCGTCCCGTCGCCCCATTCGTCTTATAATAGAATCCGGGGCAAGATCATGGCATTGATATCCGACATAAAGGAACTTATCATCATAAAGAATCTTGAAATTTGTTTGCTGTGATGGCGCGATTCCGTCATGGGGTTGCCATTGAATGAAATCGCCGCCCCATTCCACCGCATTCCATGTTTCTTCGTTGGGCATCCCGTCAATTGTAATGATCCCGCTTGCCCTTTGGGTAAAATATTTCTTTTTTTCAATTAATGAATCACCGGGATTACTTTTTGCCTGGATAAAGAAAAAGAATGACAGGATAAGAATAAGGTTGGTTTTGTTCATGGCCAATGATACACTTAGCTACAATACGGAAAAACAGAAACTATGGCAAAGGTACTATTTTCAATATGTGCGGCTGCAATTGTTAACGCGTACCAGGAGCATTCAATTTTTTTGATCGTTTTGGTCCGTTATTAGGCAGATTTATTATTTATTGTAGATTCATAAATTAAATTTTTAATATGCCCTCCAAAATAAATTGGCCTGTAGCGATTCAACCGCTGCTTAAGAAATATAAAAAGACGAAACATCCGCTGGAGTATAAAAATCTTTATCAATTATTGGTAATGGTGGTTTTATCAGCACAGGATTCTGACAAGAATATTAATAAAGTTGCTCCGGAATTATTTGAAGCTTTTCCTGATATGAAGGCCTTGTCAAAAGCGACCGAAGAAACTCTTTTCCCATACATCAGTAAAGTGAGAAATTTTGCCAATAAGGCAAACTGGCTGATGGAGAACGCGAAAGCTATAAAGCAGGATAAAAATATTCCATTGACACATGAGAGTTTAACAACATTGAAAGGGATCGGCAGCAAATCGGCAAATGTTATTTTGCGTGAGGCAGGTAAGCCGGCAGAAGGCGTGATCGTCGATCTCCACGTGGTACGCGTAGCGCCAAGACTTGGGATCGCAAAAGGAACCGATCCGAAAAAAATTGAAAAGCAGCTCAAAGAGATTCTTCCTCAAAAATATTGGGATGCGGGAATGGCAATGTCATTTCATGGCAGAATGATATGCAGACCTCAACCAGAATGCGAAATATGTTTGATGAAAAAGGTTTGTGCTTATTATAAAGGCAACAAAAAATTTTTCCGGAAATAGAAAAATATGCAAACAAAGAAGTCGGCATTGTGATTTAAATTGCTAAGAAAACAAATAACATGTCACAAAAAAAAATAATAACGGTCTTTGGCGCTACCGGTGCACAGGGTGGCGGATTAGTTCGGGCAATACTTCATGATAAGAACAGCGAATTTGCTGTACGGGCGGTTACCCGTGATCCGGATTCGGAGCATGCATCTACACTGGCAGCAATGGGTGCAGAGATTGTTGTTGCCGATATTGATAATGCCGAAGATGTGCAAAAAGCGATGAATGGGGCTTATGGCGCTTTTTGTGTAACCTTTTTCTGGGCACATTTTTCTCCTGAGAAAGAAATGGCGCAGGCGAAAATCATGGCCGAAGCCGCAAAAACCGCCGGTTTAAAACATGTTATATGGTCAACGCTGGAAGATACACGCCATTACATTCCACTTACTGATAATCGAATGCCGACATTACAGGGGAATTACAAGGTGCCACATTTTGATGCAAAAGGAGAAGCCGATAAATATTTTATTGAGGCCGGCGTGCCGACTACTTTTTTGCTTGCCTCTTTCTATTGGGAAAATTTGATCTATTTTGGGGCAGGACCAAAAAGAGGGGAGGATGGAGTTTTGGCCATCACATTTCCAATGGGTAATAAAAAACTTTCAGGTATTGGATCAGCTGATATAGGAAAATGTGCGTATGGCATTTTTAAGAAAGGCGAATCGATGATAGGGAAAAGGATTGGCATAGCAGGTGATGAGCCTACTTGCGCAGAAATGGCTGCGTCCTTATCAAAGGCATTAGGAGAAGAAGTAAGGTATAACGATGTGCCGCCGGACCTGTACAGGAGCTTTGGCTTTCCCGGTGCAGACGAATTGGGAAACATGTTCCAGTTTTATCATGATTTTGAAGAAGTATGCGTGTCGACAAGACATGTACCGACCTCAAAGGAATTAGATCCAGGCTTACAAAATTTTGAGACATGGCTTAAGCATAATGCTAAAAAAATACCGCTGCAATAAATAGATTTAATACAATAAAATAAGGACCCTCAATTGAGAGGATTGGGGGTCCTTTATTAATGCGTTCAAAAATCCGTAATTTAAAAAAGTCTTTCCTGCGGAGGCTTTATTCCCTGGCGGCGTATGTAAATTGTCGTTTGTCCCCGATGGTGCGTCTGGTGTTCAAAAGTTTTTATTAGCATGGCAAAACGACTCTGCTCCATGCCAAATACTTTCACCTTCTCACCCCATTTGTTTAAATCAGAATTCTTCACCGCGTTGATGCAATAATCATAACTGCTGGTAACATAATACATGACTGAATCTTTAGTTTGCGCACCGGTTCTATTCTCAAGTCCAGCCCCAAATGATGGCGGCTTGTCTGTTGAAGCTGATGACATAAGGAACGCATTGCCTCCGGCAAGATGCAACATTTGCTGGGCAAAACTCCTGATGCTATCTGCCGCTACGAAGGAATATTTGTCGGCAGGCATCGTGTTGAGGTATTCAATAGTATATGCTTTTGCCCTTTCCCATTCCTTCACCATTTGAGCCCTTATATCTTCAGCGCTTAATGATTGGGCATTGAGCGTTGATGGTGTTACTAACGCATAAAGTGAGAGCATTAATGCAGTGTGGACGATATTTTTTCTCATAAACAATTTTTTTGGACAAGCAATTTAGCGAAAAAGACGATGGGTCCTATTTTAATTGTAAAACGACAAAGTCTGCCGTCTGGTTACCGACCAATTTGACCGAGAAATTCTTGCCTGCCTCAATCCAGATATAGTGAGACGGTTTTATTATACGGTTGTGTACGGTATTATTTAATTTGAATTCAATAACAGCTTCGGACTTATTGATAAGCAGATAGCCCCCTGGCGACGACGGCAAATCAACGTTGGCCGGTCTTTTTAATTCCAGGTTGTAACCATTTACCTGCTGTTCATTAAACAATAATTTCAAAGCAACGTCCCGCAAAAGGGGTACGTTTAATTTTTCTTTTGTGTTGGTGAGTTCGATATCCATTACGTGGAACCAGCTCGTGTCGTCGTTCCATACACGATGAGTACGCGGCGTATGAATGTTGTCGTATGATACTTCGCCGGAAACATTGGCACCATGCTGAGGTTGCTGATTCACAAGCTGTGAACCAACTTTCACATTGGTGAATATGATAAATACTGAAGGGGTATTATGCAGGTGGTACAATGTTGTATCTCCCGGGCTGAGGTGTACATCGAGAATACGTACAAATTCATTTTCAAAAACATTATGATGTCTGGGCTCATCTCTTACATGTACCTGGGCTGTGAGCAAAATAGTGCTGCCGATGGCTGCGGTCAGCGAGAAATATTTCCTCATATTATTAAAGATAGATTTTATTTGAGATGAAAAATACATAAGTAGCCTTACTTCGATAAATTTGCGAATAAAGCATTACGATGATACATGTAAAAGGATTTGCTGCATCAGGCCCGACTTCACCGTTGACTCAATACAATTTCGAAAGAAGAGAATTGCGGGTAAACGATGTGTTGGTCGATATTATGTTTTCGGGAGTTTGTCATTCTGATCTGCACCAGGTAAGAGATGAATGGGGAGACTCAATTTATCCTATGGTACCCGGACATGAAATTGTGGGCAGGGTGATCAAGGTTGGCGATGAGGTAAAGAAATTTAAAACTGGCGACATAGCAGGTGTTGGAGTAATGATAGATAGTTGTCGTCAGTGCAAGCCATGCACCGAATTTATGGAACAATATTGCACGGAGGGAATGACAGGAACTTATAATAATTACGAACGGGATAATGTGACGGTGGCACAAGGTGGATATAGTACCCTGATCGTTTGCGATGAAAGATGGGTGTATCATATTTCCGAAAAACTGGATCTGGCTGCCGTTGCACCTCTGTTGTGCGCAGGAATCACTACTTATTCCCCCTTAAAATATGCCAACGTAAAAGAAGGTGATAAAGTAGCCGTTGCGGGACTGGGTGGACTCGGCCACCTGGCCGTAAAATTTGCTGTAGCAATGGGTGCAGAAGTTACGATGATCAGCAGCTCCCCCTCAAAAGAAAAAGATGCAAAAAAACTCGGTGCTCATCATTTTGTGTTAAGCACGGATGCCAACGCTATGAAAATTCATAAGAGTCATTTCGATGTTGTGGTGGATACCGTGAGTGCCGATCATGATTATGAAATGTATTTAAAACTGCTTGCTCTCAATGGGAGATTGTTAGTGGTTGGCTTACCCCAGCATAAACCTCATGTTAATCCTTTTGAGTTGATAAAAAATCGGCGCAGTATTACCGGATCTATGATCGGAGGTACAGTTGAGACACAAGCGATGCTTAACTTCTGTGCGGAAAAAAATATTGTAGCAGATATTGAAATAATATCAATGCAAAAGATCAATGAAGCATATGAAAGATTAATGAAGCGGGATGTGAAGTACAGGTTCGTGATTGATATGGCAAGTCTCAAGTAGTTGGAACTATTTTTTCTGTGTTCCCAGCCATATAAGGCCATCAATGATCATTTTATCCTGTATGTCATTTTCAAATTGAAATGAGCGTTCTTTAATTGTCTTATTGTCATAATCAATATCATTATGACCCATGTTCACGTAAAGCATTTTGTATTTCGTGTTGGTCCAGGCAACTGGATAATATCCACTGCGCCAGATCTCAGATTGTTTGGGACCATTCCCCAATGGAAAACTGGAGGGGTCTACCGATAGTAAAATTTTTATATCCGGGTTAAGGCGAATATCTTTTTCCCAGCGGTACCATTCATTTGGCGATGAGCGGAAGGTCTTTGGTAAATTTTTTGTGACCGGGTGCGTACTGTCCTCGACTTTTAGGATGGCAGGAGTGGGGTGCGATGTATTGCTTTTGTATTCCCCGGCTCCAATAAAAGTATCGTGATACCAATCCCAGTTCGGCGGAAAATCAGAATTTTTTGATGTAAATCCTGCAAAATGAAAGCCGATAAATGCACCCCCGTTTTCCATGTACTTTTTGAATGCCCCTCGTTGCGTAGCCTTTTCTGGTCTTGTGTCAAGAAAAATCACAACCTGGTAATTCGAAAGAAACGCTTCATTGAGATTGCTCCAATCATTGGTAGAATCGTAACTGAAATTATATAAAGCCGCCATTTGCGGAAACCATTTATTGGCTTCCTGTACAAAACTGATATGTGCAAGGTCACTTTTCGCTGTATAAAAAGCGATCACTTTAAATAAGGTAGGTTTGTCTTGCGCATTAATATTTGTAATAGAACAAAAGCAACTGCTGAAAAGCATCATCTGGTACAAATATTTTTTAAACGATTTCATTGTAATAGCTATCGAATTAACGTGCAGGTTCCCTTTTGCTGATAAACAACGTTATTAATGCCAAGGCCTTCTGCCATCCAAACCACTACTTGCGATGATTGAGGCACTCCATTGATCGTTCCATCCCAGCCATTCTCATTATTTTTCATGTCAAAAACCAGCTGGCCCCAACGGTTATATACTCTGAAGTATCTAAACTCTTTCATACCCACCGGGATTGGCTTTAGATAATCGTTCAAACCATCCTGGTTCGGAGTAAATCCGGATGGAACATAGAATTTTACTTCTTTGAACACTTTCACCAACTGCGTGTCAACGGTTACACAGCCGGCAGCAGTTTCAATTTTGATCGTATAGAGCTTGTCAGTGGTTCCACTAAATGTAGGAACCGAACTTGTGGTGGAACTTAAGAATGTACCTGGGCTCCATTCTATGTCTATTCCAAAGTCCCTGGCTTTTAATTGATGCGGATAATTTACAACAGCATATTCGGTGGGATAATTAATACCAGGTCTTGGTACTTCTATCGAAACGATCTTTTGCTCTGTTAGCGCGACACAGCCCCTTTCGTTATAGAGAATAGCCCGGTAGCTGCCGGATTGGGTTGCTCTGTAACGAATATTATGTTGATTGCTGATCGGGAAATTATCTTTCAACCATTGAATGCTATCAGTTGGGTTTACAAAAAATATCGTACTGTCACCACTCGTGATACAATAGGCAAGTTTACCGACAACCCTTATTGTTGTATCAATAAAGGATGCTTCTACCACTACCGTGTCCCTGGATGCACAGCCTCCTCCTGCACTTGACGTTGTTAGTACATAATTGGTCGTTATATTGGGTCCTGCCCGGGGATTAGCGATATTAGGATCTGTCAGGCCGTTAGGTGGATCCCACCTGTAAACCAGGCCGGGCTTCGGAATTGCGCCAATCGGTACCAGATTCGAGTTACAGGATAGCGTATCCCTACCCGCGTTTGAGGTCACTGTTAATGTATCGATCAGCCTGGCGTAAAGTGTATCAAGACAGCCATAGCCATTATAGGGCACAACTTCAACAGCAATTGTGGTCCCGACCGGTGGGGGTGGATTAAAAATGATGCTTTGCGAACTCCCGAGCACCTGTGTAAAATTATTATTATACCATGTATAATTCTGATAGCCAAAGGGAGCTGTTACATTTATAAACAGATCATCGGGGCAGTATGTAGCTCCGACAAATTCGCTGCTGCATTCAGAATTTACATCCAGATAAGCATACCCGAAATGGCGGGTAAATGTGCAATCGCCGGTTTTAAAAAAAAGCCGTATCCTTTTGCCTGCATTATTATCAAGGTTAATGCTTACTGCGGACCAATCTTTGCACCAGACGCTGGTGGTATCCTGGGCATTGGGTGAAAGGAAAAATCCAGGAAGTATACTTCCAAATGGAATAAAAGTAAACGATGAACAATTAAGAATGACATTATCCGTAAGATTCGTTACTTCAATTTCTAATCTTGGCTGCTGAAAAATTTCGTGCCTCGGGTCCTGGAAGACGACCGCATAATGGTAAATAAGCGAATAGATATTTTGCCCCGCAGGAATGGTAAATTCATAAGACATTCCTTCGGCCTGCCCGCCGCCGGTATTGTTACCCAATTTTACTGAATGCCCGCTTCCATTAGGGCACAAGACAGGAAAATTGCCATAATAATCCAGCTCTGTGGTAGGTGCTGAATACATCGTGTGCTGATTCGGTGCCGGTCCCGCCGATGGGGTAAGGAAAATTGTATTAGTCCCTCCCGCCGCTGATACATTTCCTGTATAACATGTCCAGTTATTAAACGTGCCGGTTTCGAAATCAATATTTGGAGGACATATTTGTGAAAAAGATTGAAATGGGAA
>DASVAM010000685.1:0-3554 GCA_036376375.1 Chitinophagaceae bacterium | reverse complement strand
ATTATTGCGAGCGAAACTGGTTGACTTCCTTATTTTGATTTTTTTATTTATTCACTCTTAATAACACGATCCTGGAACAAAAATTTTACCATATTGATGATGACCTGCTGGTGAAACACCTGCTGGGCGAAGCATCTCCGGAAGAACACCAGGCGGTGAGTGAATGGATGAATGAAAATTCAGCAAACCGGGAGTATTATAATCAGTTCAAAAAAATATGGGATAGAAGTAAGGAACTTGCTGTGGGATCCACTGTTGATGCAGATAAGGCATGGGGAAGATTTCAGAAAAGGGTTACGAATCAAAATGAAACACCAAAAATTTTAAAGAGTAATCGTTTTTCGTGGATGAAAGTTGCGGCATCGATAATTCTAATAACCGGTGTTGGCATTGCTGCATATTTTATGGTTACGAAAAATGCCGAGCCAGCAGAAGTGGTTGCCCAAACGGGACAGAATGTTTTGATTGATACTTTGCCGGACGGGTCCGTAATTACATTGAATAAAAGATCAACTATTACGTATCCGTCAAAATTCAAAGGAAATACCAGAGCGATTGCTTTAAAAGGCGAAGCCTTCTTCAATGTAGCGCCAAATAAGGAAAAACCATTTGTCATTTCAGTAAATGATGTGCAGGTAACTGTAGTAGGAACATCTTTTAATATAAAGAGCGAAAATGGTAATACAGAGGTTGTTGTGGAAACAGGTGCTGTACGGGTTACAAAGTCCGGCAGAACTGTTGAATTAACTGCAGGCGAAAAATTAATGTTGAATGCAACTGATAGCAGCGCGATCAAGGAAGCTGTAAGCGATAAGCTGTACAATTATTACCGCAGTAAAGAATTTGTTTGCGACAATACGCCCTTATGGAAACTTGTGCAAGTACTGAATGAAGCATATGACGCCAGGATCATCATTGGCAGAAAGGAATTGAATGATCTGCCGTTGAACACGACATTTTATAATGAATCCCTTGATCAGGTACTCGAAGTTATTCACCTTACATTTAATATAACCGTTGTCAGAAAAGAAGACGGGCAGATCATTTTACAATAACTAATCCATGAAATTCACAGTAGTTTTTTCCCTTATTAATTTTTTCCTAATTATCAATTCGGCAACTTTTGGCCAGGCTATTTTGCAAAAGAATGTTTCGCTGGATGTAAGTAATCAGCGTCTTGATCATGTACTTGAGATATTAAGTAATAAAGGTGACTTCTATTTTTCTTATAATTCTAATATAATCAGGAAGGATAGCCTCGTTAGCTTCAAAGCAAATAATAAAACAGTAAGGGAAATACTGTCAATGTTATTTAATGCTACTTATGAGTTTCGGGAAAGTGGGAATTATGTCATTATCCGGAAAGCACCGATAAGAATGACACTGGTAACGCAAAAGGGTGTGATAGAAGAAAAAATCTATTCAGTAAGTGGTTATGTTTACGACGAACAATCGGGTGCTGCTATCAATGAAGCAAGCATTTACGAAAAAACAGTCCTTGCTGCTGCGATGACAAATACGGAGGGTTATTTTAAGATAAAACTGAAAAGCCATAAGAACAATATGGCTGAGTTGACTGTAAGCAAAGAGTTTTATGAAGACACGACAGTGAAAATCCAACCACGGTTTGATCAGCAAGTTTCGATTACCATGATGCCGATCGAATTGCCGGGAAGTGATGTAGTAATATCACCCGAAGATTACCTGACGCCAGATTCATTGCAGGTGGATACAGATACGATTCCAGGAAAACCAAATGTTACCGATTCCATTAAAGTAGAGCAGGCGGGTATGGGAAAGATCCTGCTTTCAAATAAGCAAAAAACAATAAGCCTTAACTTAAAAAAGTTTTTTACGACGCGTCCTTTCCAGGTTTCAGTTGTTCCCGGGTTAAGCACCCATGGCCAGTTGTCTTCCCAGGTGGTCAATAATTTTTCGCTGAACATATTTGGCGGGTATACGGGGGGTACAAATGGATTTGAGATAGGTGGCCTTTTTAATATGGTCAAAAAAGAAGCAAAATATTTCCAGGCTGCCGGTTTATTTAACACCGTCGGTGGAGCAGTAAGTGGTTTCCAGGTGGCGGGTATCAACAATTTTGTACAGGATGATGTTGCGGGTATGCAGGCTGCAGGAGTCAATAATTTTGTGACAGGAAAAATGAGTGGCTTCCAGGTGGGTGGGGTATATAACCATGTTTCGGATAGTGTCAAAGGTGTACAGGTCGCCGGTGTCGGAAATTTTTCAAAAGAAAAAGTGAGCGGAGTGCAGATATCAGGGGTAGCTAATATCAGCAATAGGGAACTGAATGGTGTGCAGATAGCCGGTGTAATAAACTATACAAAAAAATTGAAAGGCCTTCAAATTGGGTTGATCAATATTGCCGATACATCAGCGGGTTATAGTATCGGGCTGATCAACGTTATTATCAAAGGGTATCACAAACTCAGTTTTTCGGCTAACGAGATACAAAATTTCAATGCGGCATTTAAGACCGGCAATTCAAAACTGTACAGCATCCTGCAAGCCGGCATGAATGCCAGTGATAGTAATAAAGTTTATTCGTTTGGTTATGGTTTAGGCAGTGAATTGAATTTAAATAAAAAGAAAACAATATCGATCAATCCCGAAGCAAGTTGCTCATATCTCTATCTTGGTTCATGGGATTATACAAATCTTTTGAACAGGTTCAATCTCAACTTCAATGTAAAGCTTGGAAAATATGTTTCCTTATTTGCAGGGCCATCTTATTCGGTTTATATCACCGATCAGGATATAAAATTCAGTAGCTATCGTTTTCCAGTTCCTCCTTCAAAGTATAATTCTACCAAATACAGCGATAAAGTAACGGGTTGGTTCGGGTGGAACGCAGGAATTAATTTCTTCTAAAAAAATGTTAACGGATAGGGGTAGACTCTTCTTTAGTTGTTATACTATCAAATAAGTATTCAAAACCATTAAAGAAGAGAAAAATGAGATTTGTTTTAGGATTCGCCTTATCCTTATTATTTATCGGTACAAAGGCCCAGTATTCACAACAATTTCGGGGTACCGTAACAGACCAGGTGTTGCAACAGCCCCTTGCCGGTGCAACGGTTACAATTAGTCCGCTTGGTAAATCAGTAACCACGGATGATGCCGGAGTATTTCGTTTCACCAATCTTCCTGTTGGATCATATCGTATCATTATTTCCTATACAGGGTATAAAGAAGGAGTCATAGAGAATATTGCTGTCTATTCAGGTAAAGAAACAGTTATCAACGTTTCTTTGGAAGCAATTATCCGTACAGAAGAAGCGGTAATTATAAAAGCCGGCAGCAAAAAAAATAAGCCGCTCAATGACATGAGTGCGGTAAGTGCGAGAGCATTTACGGTGGAAGAAACGCAGAAGTATGCCGCGGCAGTCAACGATCCTTTGCGCATGGCTACTGGTTTTGCCGGTGTATATGCAGCAGATGATGGTAACAACAGTATTGTCATTCGCGGCAATTCTCCTACTGGTTTATTATGGAAGATGGAGGGAATGGATATTCCTAATCCAAATCATTTTAGC
>DASVAM010000684.1:0-12934 GCA_036376375.1 Chitinophagaceae bacterium | reverse complement strand
CATAAGCTTTTTTTTCATGATCTTTAATTTTTGTGAATTATTTCGATTTTGAAAGCTAATGTATATCTGCATTGTTACGGCGGGGTTAATGTAACATTAGAATTCGATTAGACTAATGAAAGTTTATCCTGGTGCTGAAATGATCAAAAGTAAATTGCTTCAAATAAAAAACGATTGATATTTCTTATTTCGGCGTAGAATTTATCCTGGCGCCATTAGCTATGCTTACGGGCATCCGATGTCTCCTCCCATTTAAAACCGGTTTCACCAGTATCCAAAATTATTTGGCAATCGCCATCTGCGCCCGTTGTGTTCATATACCAGGAAAGAGATATTTCTCTATTCTTCTCGTCCAACGGAAAAATTCCTTCCTCGGAAGAATGGAGGAAATGGGCAGAAAAGTAGTTAGGATATAAAATGTCAAAATGGATAATCAATTGAATTTTTACAAACGCATGAAACCATGAGAAAAGGTTTTGGCGACAAAAATGAAGATGATGAGTATTTTGATGTACTCGCAAATAATTAATATATAGCCCCGGAATTATAGGCAAACTAACTTTATAATCAGTTTCTAATTTCCGATTAACCCTACCCTAATTCCCGCATCGTACATTGGCTTTTTAATATTTATCACCCAATCATAAAACGAAAAAAATGAAAATTTCTAAACCTATTACGGTACTTGCTACGGCAGTTCTACTATTGGCAATTATCCCTTCTGCATCTGTTTTCACTCAGGAAAATCCTAAGCTTTCAGATCCTGAAGTTGCTTCCGTTGCAGTGATGGCTAACCAGATCGACATTAGCTACGGTGAAATTGCAAAAGAAAGATCAAAAAATGAAGACATCCTGAAATTCGCCGAAACAATGATCAACGACCATAAAGCCGTGATTGCGCAGGCTGCAGCGCTGGCTAAAAAATTAGGTGTTACGCCCAAGGATAATGCAGTAAGTCAAAAACTTTTGGCAGACGCGGAAAAAACAAAAACATTGTTACGTTCCAAATCCGGCAAAGCATTCGACAAAGCATATATTGATAATGAGGTTGCCTATCACAAAGCTGTGATTGCAGCAGTAGAAGGTCTTTTAATTCCTGAAACAGATAATGGTGAATTAAAGAGCTTACTTCAAAATGTTGTCCCGGCATTGAAAACTCACCTTGAGCATGCGGTAATGGTACAAAGTAAAATCTCCAAGTAATGAGTAATAAAATAACAACGTTAAAGACTGTCGTTTTCTTATTATGTTTTGTTTTTCTTTTGAACAGCTGCGATACTGAAACAGAAAAAATGATACCGAAGGCTCATACTGTTGAAATTAAACAAATGAAGTTTCAGCCCGCAGAGCTGATAATACAAAAAGGGGACACCGTTGTATGGATAAACAATGATATAGTTGCTCATGATGTTACAGAAGAACCAGGCAAAGCCTGGACTTCATCAATGATGCCTGTAGGCGGATCCTGGAGTCTGGTCGTTACTCAAAGTGCAGATTATTATTGTAGCATTCATGTGGTAATGAAAGGCAAATTGATAGTACAATAGGCAGGAATGCATTAAAATGGTTTTTCAGGATGAATAGCAGTCATAACATTAAGAAGAAAAGGAAAATGAAAAGAATAGCAATAAATGGCTTTGGCCGGATCGGGAGAGCAGCTCTCAAAATAATTATGGATACTCCCGAATTGGAGATCGTCGCTGTCAATGATCTGATGAGCATTGACAATGCTGTATACCTGTTGCGGTATGATAGTGTTTATGGCAAATATAAATATGAGGTGACGGTTAATGATGGTCAATTACATATCAGGGATAAGAGAATCCTATTTGTTTCAGAGAAAGATCCTTCGAAGCTTCCATGGAAAAACATCAACATAGATGTTGTAATAGAAAGCACTGGTTTATTTACTAAAAGAGAGGATGCTGAAAAACATATCTATGCCGGAGCGAAAACTGTGGTAATATCAGGCCCAACAAAAAGCAAAGGCACGCCAACGGTGGTACATGGTGTTAACAACGCCGATGGCAAAACAATCATATTTTCATGTGCAAGCTGCACAACCAATAGCATTGGTCCTATTATGGAGATTATTGATAGAAGGATTGGTATCAAGAAAGCAATTTTGAATACAGTACATGCATATACTGCTTCCCAATCTCTGGTAGATGCTTCTTCAAAGAAAAAACAAAGAATGGGGCGTTCTGCAGCAATAAATTTAGTTCCATCTTCCACAGGGGCAGCAATTGCAACGACTAAGGCACTACCACAATTAGAAGGCAAGTTCGATGGCATCTCTGTACGTACACCTGTGCCCGTCGGTTCCCTTTCCGATATCACTTTTGTGGCCTCAAGAAACACTTCGGTCGATGAGGTTAACAATGTCTTACTCGAAGAATCGAAAACAAGCAGGTACCAATTGGTATTATCTGTTTCAAATGAGCCGTTGGTTTCTTCAGATATTATTCAAAATCCCTTTGCTTCTATTGTTGATCTGGAAATGACCAGGGTAGTAGATGGTGATTTAGTAAAAATTATGGCCTGGTATGATAATGAATGGGGATTTACCAACCAGATGATCCGGCAGATTCAGGAGATGTAATATGAAGAGTTTATTTGATATAAAGCCAAGTATTATGATTAAACAATTTGAAAAATTATCAAATGAAGATCGGGAGCTTTTATATAGAGCCCCTGTTTTAGTGTCAGTACTTGCATCCAGCTCTTTCAATGAAAGAAAAATAAACAAATCTCAAAAAGCCGATGCTATTAAGTTAGCGCATTTAAAAACGTTTACAGCTATACCTTTATTGCTTAGTTATTATGCAGAAGTGGAGAAGGATTTTAAAGAAGAGTTTGAAGCGGCAATAAAGAAATATTATCCATTCGATGAGACTAAAAGAATTGACTTGAAGAAGGAAATGGATGGAGTTAATCTGGCAATCGCAAAGTTAGATAAAGAATATGCCCAGGCATTACATAAGAGTCTTGATGGCTACACAAAGCATGTGAAGAAGGCCGCACACAGCATTTTCCAGGATTTTATTTTCCCGATGCCGATTCCAGGGTTAACAGATTAAATTATGATACTAAGAACAATTTTATTTAACAGACCTTAAAACACCTTCATGGAAATAAAATATAACGAAGCTACACCGCAACGGCCTGAGGGAGACCGTTCTATTGATGCGGCACTCATTGCTATTGATTTGCCGGTGTTTATTAAACAAATAAAGGAAGAAAGTACCTGGAAAGAAAGTGATCGCAATTCTATAACAGTTTTTAAAACTAATGGTTTGAGAATTGTGCTTATTGCTTTGCATAAAGGTGCAGAAATGGCGACGCACGCGGCAGATGGTATCATTAGTGTACACGTGCTGGAGGGTCACATGCAATTTAATACGAATTGGCGATCGGTTGAGTTAAGTAAAGGACAGATGCTGGCCTTGCATGAGCGCATTCCGCATAGTGTACTGGCATTAAAGGAAACAATTTTTTTGTTAACTCTTACTACCTCTTTGAAAGTAAAACGAGATCACTTATAAAATCGTAATTGGATGGAACAACATTTTGTAAGAATAAAATCAATTGATAAGGTTACATATAATGTATTGAAGATTGTAACCGAAAAACCCCAGGCGTATAACTTTACTCCTGGCCAGGCAACGGAGATTTCTATAAATAAAAACGGATGGCAGATGAAAAAAAGACCTTTCACATTCACCAGTCTTCCGGATGATGATTACCTCGAATTTACTATTAAGACATATCCCTATCATAAAGGCGTTACCAACGAACTGCAGCAATTGAAAAAAAATGATGAGCTGATATTGCATGACGTTTTCGGCGCAATCGCTTACGAAGACGAAGGTGTGTTTATAGCAGGAGGCGCAGGTGTAACGCCTTTTATCTCCATTTTTAGATTCCTTCGATCAAAAAATGAAGTTGGTGGTAACAAACTCATTTTTGCCAACAAAACGAAGGCCGATATAATACTTGAGCAGGAATTCAAAAACCTGTTGGGTAAAAATTTCATTAATATTTTGTCCGACGAAAGAGCAGATGGGTATGCTCATGGATATATTACTGAAGAATTTCTCAAATCAAATATTACTGACTTTAAGAAGAAAATTTATTTATGCGGACCTGAGCCCATGATGGAGGCAGTGGAGAGGTATTTGTCAAATTTAGGTGTGGAAGCAAAATCAATTATCAAAGAAAAGTTTTAGATACACTGGTTAATCAAATTCGTCACATTAAAAAACCTCATAAAGAGCAAATTATTAAGAACCACTATTGTTTTTTAAACAAAATTAAAAGGAGGAACAAATGGGAACACAAATTCTATTAATCGCTGTCGCAGCAATATTATTAGTATTCTTTCTTGGGATGAAAATAGTCCGGCCCACACACAGAGGCTTGGTTGAAAGACTGGGCAAATACATAAAGTTTGCCAAACCGGGCTTTCATTGGATCATCCCTTTCATAGACAAAATGTATGTAGTTAATACAACGGAACAAATGGTGGATGCCCAGCCACAGGAAATTATAACGAATGACAACCTTAATGCGAGCGTGGATGCCCAGGTTTATTTCAGGGTTTTAGAGGCAGAGGAAAGTGTAAAGAGCTCTCAATATAATGTAAATAATTACAAATTGCAGATCGTTAATCTTGCCCGCACAACACTAAGAAATATCATAGGAACACTTACATTAAGATCTGCCAACAGCGAAAGAGGAAAAATAAATGCAGAGCTGCACAATACATTGCGAAATGAAACTTCAAGCTGGGGAATTATAATTGTACGTACTGAATTAAAAGAAATAGACCCGCCCAGCGATGTTCAGGATACAATGAATAAAGTGGTAAAAGCAGAAAATGAGAAAATAGCTGCTATTGATTATGCCACTGCAGCAGAAACGGAAGCAGATGGTGTAAAACGTGCAAAAATTAAAGAAGCTGAAGGCTATAAAAGAGCCAAAGTATTACATGCCGAAGGGGAAGCTGAAGCCATCATGCTAGTCAATGAGGCCGCGGATAAATATTTTACGGGGAATGCTCAATTATTAAAGAAATTAGAGACTGTGGAGGCTTCGCTAAAATCGAATGCTAAGATTGTTGTTCCTACAGGAACAGAGTTGGTAAATATTATTGGTGAGATGGCTGGCGTGTTGCCTTTGCATATAAAGAAAGGACGAAATGGAGAAGGGAAGAGTTTATTTCATTCCAAAACTGAATCATAACTGTATCAGTGGAATTTTTTTTGGAAGGCCTGTTCGATGAGAATGGAAAAGAACACGATATTACTTACGCTGATTTACCAGGATAAAGAGTACATAGTAGCGATTAGGAGGGATCAATATCATACTTGTGACTTTGATCGTAGATCATTTACCTATTCTTGATTTTGGATTGTGTTGTGGTATGGGCAGTTGCGGTACCTGTATGGTTGAGATTAATGAAAGTTATTCTTCCATAAAACAATTTGCTTTAGCCTGCCATGTCGATATAAATGATACTCTCGTGAATACTTCAATTATTATTCCCCCATGACTTTCTTAATAAAGAAAGGTCTTGATAAATTATTTTTCAACTGCAGAATTCACGGTAAAATAAATAGCATGAAACTCTCTGAAAATAACCAGCAAATACACCTCTAATCAGTTTCTAATTCCCCCTTAACCCACCCCTCATATTGGTATTGTACATTGTCATGCTTTTCAAATAATACTTAAGAATTAAAAGCACACAAAGTAAAGCAATCCATTTCAGACCTAAAGTAATAATTACAATGGAAACAAATCGCCTTTCAAAACGTCTGCAAGAAGCGCTTAATGATCAAATGACGAAGGAGGCTTCAGCTTCTCAAATTTACCTTTCGTATGCGGCATGGGCATCTGGCAAAGGATATGGAGGGATCGCAAATTTTCTATTCAGGCATGCTAACGAGGAACGTAATCACATGATGAAAATTTTAGAATACATATTGGAAAGGGGCGCTAAAGTAAAAGTGGAAGCGATAGCTTCTCCCACTGAAGATCCAACAAGTATTCAGAATTGCTTTGAACGAATATTTGAACATGAAGTTGATAATACCAAAGGCATTTATAAACTGGTAAAAATGAGTTTTGATGATGAAGATTGGGCAACCTGGCACTTTATGCAATGGTTTGTGAAGGAACAAACAGAAGAAGAAACACTGGCTTTAAATCTTCTGGATAAAATCAAACTTGCCGGCGGAGCAAATGCCAGCGGCGATGCCCTATATGCCCTTGACAAGGATTTGCAACTGAAATCTGATGATGCAGTATTGGCCGAAGATAAAACAGTATTGAATCCATGATTTTTCATATCACGTATAACTGAAAATAACGAATTTGACAACGCTTTAAGATTGAGCAAATGAAAATTAAGATCAAAAGAGTATATGAAAAACCCGTTAAAGGAGACGGCATGCGTATCCTGGTGGACAGGCTCTGGCCAAGAGGTTTAACAAAACGAAAGGCAAATATTGATCTATGGTTAAAGGGGATTGCTCCAAGTACAAAACTCCGGAAATGGTTTGGACATGATCCTGACAAATGGAAAGAATTTAAAAAGCGATATCACAGAGAACTTAAAAATAATAAAGAACAGGTATCAATTTTGAAGGAACATCTGAAGAAAAGAACGGTTACATTGGTTTATGGCGCAAAGGATGTTGAACACAACGAAGCGCTTGTTCTTAAGGAATCATTTAGCCGTTAACCTTACTAATTAACGGGAAAGTTTTTTAAAACTTAAATGGCATATTATGAAAAAGATATTGATTGCGCTTGACTATAATCCTTCTGCGCAAAAAATTGCAGAAACCGGCCATAATTTGGCAAAGGCAATGAAAGCAAGGACCATTTTGCTGCATGTAACGTCCGATGCTACTTATTATTCCTCTCTGAACTATTCACCCATAATGGGATTTGGAGGTTTCAGCAGTGTGGATACAGTTCAAGCAGATACTGCTGAGGAATTAAAGAAAGTGGCACAAGATTATCTGGATAAATCAAAACAACACCTGCGTGATGAAAAGATTCAAACAGTTGTAAAAAATGGTGTTATTGGAGAAACCATTTTAAAAACTGCTACAGACTTAAAAGTTGATATAATTGTTATGGGCACTCATAGCAGGCGTGGATTGGAAAAAATTTTAGTAGGAAGTGTAGCGGAAAATGTTTTGCATCACAGTTCAATACCGCTACTTATTATTCCAACTAAAGGTCTCGAATAAAAATATTATCAAAAAAATAAGCGACCGCATAGGAGAATATTAAAATCATGTCTGTAGATCCTTATCAAATAAAAAGATTATTGACCACTAAACATGGCACTTTCACTTATTACAGTCTTTCTGAACTTGAAAAACAAGGTCATGATATCAATAAGTTGCCTTTTTCCATTCGTATTTTATTAGAAAATGCGTTGCGTAATTTCGATGATTTTGCTATAACTAAAGAAAGTATTAAAACCATTCTTCAATGGACACCCGTCGGCTCAGATAAAGATATTCCATTTAAACCGGCCCGTGTATTAATGCAGGATTTCACGGGCGTTCCAGCTGTGGTTGACATTGCTTCACTACGTGCGGAAATAGCCAGAAAAGGAAAAAATCCAGATGAAATAAATCCATTGATACCTGTTGATCTTATCATAGATCATTCTGTACAGGTTGATTATTTTGGAACGCAATATGCCTACAGTCGGAATATAGACGAAGAGTATAAGCGAAACAAAGAACGTTATCAATTTCTCAAATGGGCACAAAAATCTTTCAGCAATTTTAATGTGGTTCCTCCTGGAATGGGGATTTGCCACCAGGTCAATCTGGAATATCTTTCAAAGGGGGTAATTGAACGTAACGGAGAAGTTTTTCCAGATACATTGGTTGGTACAGATAGCCACACACCAATGGTAAACGGAATCGGTGTTGTAGCCTGGGGCGTGGGAGGAATAGAAGCAGAAGCAGCTATCCTTGGACAACCGATTTATTTTATTATGCCCGAAGTAATAGGTTTGAAACTTACGGGTAAATTACCATTGGGGTCTACAGCGACAGATCTGGTGCTAACCATTGCAGAACTCTTGAGAAAATATGGTGTCGTGGGAAAATTTGTGGAAGTCTTTGGTTCAGGTCTCGATAATCTTTCAGTTCCTGACAGGGCTACTATCGGAAATATGTCGCCTGAATTTGGTTGCACAATAACTTATTTCCCGGTTGATGATAAAACGCTTGAATATATGCGGAAAAGTAATCGCACAGAAGTACATGTTAAACTGGTGGAAGATTATTGCAAAACAAATATGTTATGGCGAACGGGTACAGAAACTATCAACTATACCGATGTTGTTGAGCTGGATCTTACAACCATAGAGCCTACAGTAGCTGGTCCCAAAAGACCACAGGATAAAATTCCTTTGAAAAATTTCAAATCAAAATTCATAGAACTGCTAGACCAATCTTTTGGGCGAAAATACATTCAGCCACAGGAACAATTAACCAGTTGGTTTGCGGAAGGTGGTAGCCAGCCTGTTCAATCTACGTTGCCAATGCCGCCCGAAACTAAAATTGAAGAAAAGGTAATAGATGGTATGAAAACGATTTGGGTATCGGTTGGACTAGAAAAATTTATGGTTGCAGATGGAGCAGTTGTTATTGCTGCGATCACTTCATGCACAAACACTTCAAATCCATTTGTTATGATTGGCGCTGGGTTGGTAGCCAGGAAAGCTCGTGAACATGGACTGGATATAAAACCCTGGGTAAAACCTTCTCTTGCTCCCGGTTCTAAAGTAGTTACCGATTATCTTGAAAAGGCAGACTTGCTCGATGACCTGGAAGCTCTGAAGTTTCACCTTGTAGGATTTGGCTGCACCTCCTGTATTGGTAACTCAGGTCCATTGCCACCTTATATTGCAAAGGCAATAGAAGAGCATAATCTCGTGGTAGCTTCCGTGCTTTCAGGCAACCGAAACTTTGAAGCGAGAATTCATCCCCAGGTAAAAATGAACTTCCTGATGTCGCCGATGCTGGTAGTAGCCTACGCAATTGCCGGCAGGATTGACATAGATCTGATCAATCATCCGATAAGTTTCGATCCTAATCAACAGCCAGTTTATTTGAAAGATATCTGGCCAACTGATGACGAAATCTATGAGGTGATGGGCCGTGTGCTTTGTCCCGAAGATTTTGCAAAGAACTATGAAGAAATATTTGAAGGCAATGAGATTTGGAGAACCCTTGTCATTCCTGATGATAAATTATATGTATGGGATAAAAACTCAACCTATATTAAAGAAGCTCCTTTTTTTTATAACATTTCTGATCATGCGGAATCTTTAAATGATATTCATGATGCAAGAGCTTTATTAGTATTGGGAGATAGTATTACAACGGATCATATTTCCCCGGCTGGCCAGTTTAACGAAAATTCCGCAGCAGGTAAATATTTAATAAACCGTGGTGTTGAAAAAACAGATTTTAACTCTTATGGTTCCAGGAGAGGAAATGATGAAGTCATGGTACGTGGCACTTTTGCCAATGTGCGTATTAAAAATAAGCTGGCCAAAAAAGAAGGCGGCTACACCAATCATTTGCCTTCCAAAGAAGAAATGTCTGTTTTTGATGCTTCCTTAAAGTATCAACAAACCCAAACACCTTTAATAGTATTGGCCGGGAAAGAATACGGTAGTGGTTCCTCAAGAGATTGGGCAGCAAAGGGAGCATTCCTGCTTGGGATCAGAGCAATATTGGCAGAGAGTTATGAGCGGATACACCGGAGTAATTTAGTTGGAATGGGCGTTCTACCGCTTCAATATCAAGTTGGTGATACAGCAGAAAAATTAGGAATTACGGGGAAAGAAACTTTCTCGATAACAGGTGTCGCCGAAGACATTAAACCCTTAAAAAAAGTTCAGGTAATTGCTAAAAAAGAAGACGGCGAGGAAATTAAATTCCAGGCCATTGCACGAATGGATTCCAAAATCGAGATCGAATATTATCGTCATGGAGGAATATTACAATATGTATTGAGGCAATTCCTGGATAAGGCTAATTCATTTGTTTCATAAATAGTTATAAAACTGTATAGTATGAAGAGTATTCAACTTTATCCTGAAGCAACAAAGGAAATATCTGAAAAAAGATCTGCGCTTACTCCTGAATTAACAGAAGCATTCCGCGGTTTTAGCAAGTCAGTTTTCAAAGAAGGTGCGCTTAATGAAAAAATAAAACAACTTATTGCTGTAGCAGTAGCGCATGTAACACAATGCCCGTATTGCATCAGATCGCATACCAGACAGGCTATGAGAAAAGGGGCAAGCGAGCAAGAGATCATGGAAGCAATTTGGGTAGCTGCTGAAATGCGGGCGGGAGCAACATATGCTCACTCTGCGATTGCATTGGATGAAATGGAATCAAAAGAAGATAGATGAGTCAGGGTGTTTAAATAATTTTTTTTATTAGGGTTTTGTAATGAATAATCTTTTAAAAATAATACAGCAATGTGAAGTTTGTATAAAACATTTACCATTAGGGCCAAGGCCGGTCGTCCAATTAAGTGCATTTTCAGAAATTGTCATTATAGGCCAGGCTCCCGGACGGCTTGTTCATGAAACAGGAATTCCCTGGAATGACGCAAGTGGAAAAAAATTAAGAGAATGGATGAATATTGATGAAGCAACATTTTACGAACCGTCTATTTTTTCAATTCTGCCAATTGGTTTTTGTTATCCAGGGAAAGGAGTATCAGGTGACCTGCCACCACGGACCGAATGTGCCCCGTTATGGCATCCCAAGGTTTTTAAAATTTTCAAAAATGAACCGCTTATTTTATTGATAGGTCAATATGCTCAACGATATTATTTAAAAACAAATTTCAAAGGAAGTCTTACTGAAACGGTAAGAAACTTTCAGGAGTTTCTTCCAACATACTTTCCGCTACCACATCCATCTCCCCGAAATCAGAATTGGGTGAAAGTTAATCCATGGTTTAAAGAAGAAACTATTCCTGAATTGCAAAAAAGAATAATGTTAGCATCACAGAAAAAAGGGTCGCAGTTGTGCTAAGAACTCTAAACAAACGAAATGAAAACAATATTGATATTTGTCTCTTCCCTTGATGGTAAGGTAACAAAATGGGGTGAGGCGCACGCGAGCTCATGGTCATCTCATCAAGACCAGGATTATTATAAAAAAGTTTTGAATGAGTCCCGACTTATTGTTATGGGGAGTAACACATTTAATTCCGGCGCATTTGAACCTTCACCAAATCATCAGCTTATTATTATGACGGGACATCCGGATAAGTATAAAACTTTTGAGATTTCAGGACAGATTGAATTTACAAACGAATCACCTGATGACTTGACTGACCGGTTTACGAAAGAAGGGCATCAGCAAATGCTGGTACTTGGGGGCCCGCATATTGCGACTTCATTCTTAAAAGAACAGTTAATCGATGAATTATGGTTGACAATTGAGCCTAAAATCTTTGGGCAAGGGGACAATTTTGCAAGTGGTGTAAAGCTAGATATCAATTTACATTTAATGCATTGTGAAAAAGTAAATGACGAGGGAACTTTGATTACGAAATATGCAGTGTTGAAGAAATGAGGCCGTATGTCGAAGGATTTTATAAATATTTAATCGTTAAATACCGAAAGATGCCAAATACGAAAACTGAAGAACAAAAACGGCTAAAAGAAAATTACGCTAATAGTAAAAGCTGGTTGAAATGGGGCCCTTATTTGTCCGAAAGACAATGGGCTACTGTTAGAGAAGACTATAGCCCAAATGGTGATGTATGGAATTATATTACCCATGATATGTCACGTTCCAAAGCCTATCGCTGGGGCGAAGATGGTATTGCCGGTATTTCTGATAATAAGCAAAGAATATGTTTTGCTATTGCTTTATGGAATGGTAAAGATGAAATATTGAAGGAAAGACTTTTTGGACTTACCCCAGCTTATGGCAATCATGGTGAAGATGTAAAAGAATTGTATTACCACCTTGATAATACACCCTCTCATTCGTACATGAAATATTTGTATAAGTATCCGCAAAGAGCTTTTCCTTATCATGATCTTGCACAAACAAACAGGAAGCGGAACCGGTATGAGGATGAATATGAAGTAACTGATACATCAATATTTAATGGTAGCAGATATTTTGATGTTTTTACAGAGTATGCTAAAAACGACGATGAAGATATCTGCATCAGGATCTCCGTCTATAATCGATCTGCGGATAGTGCACCTGTTACAATATTACCAACGTTATGGATGCGTAATACCTGGTCGTATAGATTAACAAATAAAAAACCGGTGATCAGATGGGTAGGAAAGAACGAGACGAGCAGCGAATTAAAGATCACTCATGCTCAATTGGGTGATTATTCATTTTATTTTCAAAACGCAATGACTGTTTTGTTTACGGAAAACGAAACAAATACAGAACGTTTAAATCATACCCCGAATGAAACTCCTTTTGTAAAAGATGCATTTCATGACGCCGTGATTAAAAACGATTTTAAATTGTTTGACAATAAAAAGAGCGGCACAAAGTGTTCGCCTGTATTTTATTTCAATATAGAACCTGCGGGCTCGGTTGTCATTAAATTGCGTTTAAGCAAAAATCCGATTCAGGATCCTTTGGAAAAAGGATTTGATGAAGTGTTTGACAATCGGTTAAAGGATGCGGATAATTTTTATTATGATCTTATCAAATCAAAGAATGTTGATTTAAAAAATATACAACGCCAGGCTTTTGCCGGACTGTTATGGAACAAGCAGTTTTATCACATTGATATTCCCAGTTGGCTAAATGGCGATCCGAATGGGCCTCCGTCATCGTTAGAAAGAAAGCATGGACGCAATAGTGATTGGCAAACCTTAAATAAT
>DASVAM010000682.1:0-3303 GCA_036376375.1 Chitinophagaceae bacterium | reverse complement strand
ATAACTTCTGTGGGAAATGAAGGGTGAGAATAGATCCGTTAATTCCCCTGTATGATAAATTGCTGGATATGAAAAACAATGTCACTGCCCACTTCACAGATCTCATCAAATGAGAGTTTGTATTTCCTGATAGGGCGAACCGTCATTTCTGTAATGGTGTTCCAGTCAGACGAATGGCCAAATGAATAGCCAAACCAACATTTTTTATTTCCGTTGACAAGCACTAATGCTGCACCATAGCATTCATGTAAATTACCCTGCTGGTGAGGAACATCGGTAAAGCCAATATGCATATACCAATCCTTACCGTGACGATCATCAAAGTTTTTAACGATAAAATCTCTCATAGGTTATTAGTAAACAATTTTAATTCCCAAAAAATGGAAGTGCCACAAGCTTTTGGCTATTAGAGCTAAACAAGTTTTGTTAACATAGTAAGCCTTTTGTCAGGCCCTCGATTCAACACTTATTTCAGTTCCGGCATCAAATCGGATCACTTGTTGTTGAGTTTCTTCCTCGTTGGTGACGTTCAAAATGAGTAAATAATGAGCCCTATCAAAATCTCCGGGCAAACACCAGAGTTTAACCACGACTCACTGGCACAATGTTTTCAAACAGGTCCTAAAAGGATGGTAACGTATGACCCTGGACCAAAATGAAAAGAGATTTATTGAGAAATTGGTTGAAGCGTTGAAGCTTCTCGATGCTGATAAGAAAGACATCAAAAAAATAGCAGAAGCAACCAGGATCGATGAAGATTTTCTTGCAGAAGCCGGAAATATTTTTAACGAGACCGAGGCCTGTGATGTTTGTGGTCATGCCTTTCATAGTTGGCGGAGAACGCTGGATGATGATACCGTTTTGAGCTTTATCGAGGACTGGATCCAATGGAAGCGTCAAAATAAAGATCCGGGCCCACAAGCCCGTGTTGTGAAAATGAGGAAAAGGCTTTAGATATTCCCTTTTTCATATGTTTTTTCTTTTGACTCGCATCGATACCGTCCACCCCCATTTGAACATTTTTTCAAGCCGAAGTGCTTCCCCCGCCAGCGGGGGATAAGGATCATTTCCTCTGTTCGAAATGATAGAAAGACGGATGTTGTTTTTGTACAATTAAAAAGACTACATATTATCCCCCGCTGGCGGGGGCCGGATGCGCGGTGTTAGTAACTGCTCAAAAGGGGGTGGACCAAGTCTCCTGGAGATTTCCAGCGCCTTTCCCGCCAATTAATCGAATACCTTTTCTTACTTGAAAAATGCAGAGGCGGGAGCTGCGTCTGAATTTTCAAATTCCCTTTTCAATTAACATGCTTTACCAGCGCCTTCCCGATGGCCTGGTAAAATATCTTTTCAAATTAAACAATCTAAGCCATCGGGACAGCGCCTCCCGTGATCTCGAATAACACGAAGCAACAACTTCGTCCTATCAGTTCGATATCGAAGTTCACTTACAGAACGTCGGAGTACTTGTGCGCTGGCCTGCCCGGCCGGCGGAGCTTCGGGCCGGGCTTGACTTTTTTGGTTCTTTTTGTGTCAAGACAAAAAGAACAGAAGATTGCAAGCCCGTCTCAGCGGGCCATCCGGAGGGGCAAAAGAAAAGACATTTAGGCATTTGCAGACAAACCATCGGCTGCATGTATATGCATTCACCTATTTATCCGCCTCCAAATTCATTCTCTCCATAAAAGAAATATACCGCTGATCGCCGCGAAGATTCTTCATCAGCGGATCTCCTTTCAAAAAAACCAACCACCCATCATTGTTCTGATAGGCAGTCTCCAGCCACTGGAAAGCCTTGTCCTTTTCATTACGAAAAGCATAAAGCTCCGCTAACAAATAATTCCATTCATGCTGAAACTTGTCAGTGAAATCTTTCAAGGCCGCGTTCGCTTCATTGGTTTTGCCCAATGCATGATAAGCCAATGCCAGTCCAAACGTTCGGAACACCTCAAGATTTTCAAGCTGCATTTCTTTCAGGGCCAGTTCATTTTTACCAGCCACCAAATAATCTCTTCCCATGTACAGATGCGCTCTTTGAAACTGGGGATTCAATTCAAGCGCTTTATTGTAATAAGTTTTTGCTTCGGCTGGTTTACCTGCATGTGATAATATATTACCGAGATTTAAATGAAACAAAGGTTTGAGCGGATCAAGCTCAATAGCTTTTTTCATTTCCTTTATTGCATCTTCCCAGCGGCCGAGTGCAAAATAAAGGCCGCCACCCAAACTGTATAAGGTCTGCGGGTCCTCGGGATTCAGATTGAATGCTTTCAGGTAATTTTCTTCGGCTGCCTTCCAGTTAAATTCAGCATATAAATAATGGTCACCGAGTTCGACATAGCCGGCCGAAAGATTTTTGTCCAGGCTGATCGCTTTTTGTGCAGCTTGCTTTGCCTGTTCACGGCCTGTATGCCGGTCAATATAATTTTGCCAGGCCTGACGGGATATGGAATTGGCTAATCTTTCCCAGGCCCGGGCATTGGTAGAATCGATCGCCAGCGCCTGTTTATACAAGTCAACTGATTTTGAAACATTTTCCTTATCAAGCTTATCGAAATAATAGTTCCCCTGCAATAACAGGTCATAAGCATCTACATTTCCTGTACCGGATGCATTTCCTGGTGGAAACTGGAGTAGCTTAACCTTTAGTTGCTGCACCACCTTTTGAGCGATCTCATCCTGCAATTCAAAAATGTTCCTGAAATCACGATCATATTTTTCACTCCACATTTCTGAACCGTCGGTTGCATTTATTAATTGTGCACTGACGCGAACTTTGTTTCCATCTTTGCGCACACTTCCATCCAACAAATGGTGCACGCCTAATTTTTGTGCTATGGTCCGCAGGTCTTCACTTTTGCCTTTGAATGCAAAAGACGAGCTTCGGCCAATCACTTTTAGCTCGGGGATCTTTGCCAGCATATTCAGAAGCTCTTCGCTCAATCCATCACTGAAATATTCCTGTGTGGAGTCGGCGCTCATATTTTTAAAAGGTAAAACGGCGATCGATCTTGTAATGTTTCCGATTGAATTGTCGGGCAGCGAATCTTCCTGTTTTGTAAAACCGCCTTTGAAAAAATAAGTGGCAATTAAGAGAATGAAAATTGCTAAGGTTATTAAAAGGATGTTCCGTTTTGGTTTTATTTTCTGAACCATCTGCTGTTGAGCAACCGTAACACCATCGGCGATCACCTGATAGATCCTGACAGGCTGTTTTACATTCTTTAGCTTCTTTTCAATAAAGAATTTCGTTTGCAATTCTTTTTTATTAGAGATGCTGTTGTGGACAGCTTCTGAAATAAA
>DASVAM010000675.1:0-4435 GCA_036376375.1 Chitinophagaceae bacterium | reverse complement strand
AAAGATTCGATCCCTGGTATTGGATTCGCCATTACCCACTTTTGTTCCAATTGATGAAGATGAACCTGCCAATTTTATTGAAGCAATAAATGTTCTTTCCAAACATTGTGGCAAGGACTCTTCCAATCAAGAACGATACGGTAATCTTAAAACACAATTTGAAACCTATTTTAATTCCATAGCTGATAAAAAATTCTATTTTCCCTATCTGGAAAAGGGCACCTCCGCCACTCGTCAAATCGAATACACGAAGAATGAACTCCTTGACATAATTTATAACAAACTGCAAGACCCTTCTGCCCTTAGAGAGGTACCCTTCCTGATCACCGAAATGATCAACGGCAACCATGCACCTTATATTCAAAAAAAGCTGGACGATATTTTTAACAGGAACATTGCACCCAGCGGCATGCGAATGTTAGTGTATTGTGCAGACCAGGCCAACTATCACAGTGAAGAAGTGATCTTGCAATTTTGGGAGCAATATCCTTTTATGGAAGGCTATCGCATTAACGACGTGTACAATGCGGTTTGTGATTGCTGGAGAGTTCCACCGATATCCATTCAAACCAAGCAACCATTTTATTCAAAAAAACCTGTGCTGATCGGGGACGGCGAAATGGATCCTGCCTGCAGCCCATTATATATGTCAATGATCAGGCATTACATGCCGAATGCACAATGTTTTTTATTTATCAATCGCTCTCATGGGGTCGGCGGCAAAGAATTTCATCAAATGGTCCAAAGGTTTTTAGATGATCCTTACAAGAGAATCGAAAGTCCGGGCGACAAGATCATTGCATATTATTAAATGGAGGGTCTGTTATCCCCAACATTTCCGGCAACTTTTTATCATATTAATTCCAATCAGATGGTCGTAGATTTGATAACGGAAATTGATTGCATCAATGGCAGAGCAGTATACGTCAAGAAACAGGATCAGTCTTGTATATAGCGGGGAAGATTATTTTTCACTTCTGATTAAACTGATTGAGAAGGCCAAACTCGCTATCCATCTCCAATCTTATATTTATGAAAATGATGATACCGGGAGAAAAGTTGGGGAAGCATTAAAAGCTGCGGCAAAACGAGGTGTATCTGTTTTTCTGCATGTTGATGGATATGCGTCACAAAAGTTAAGAGGCGAATTCAGACATGGACTGGAAAAAGCCGGGGTCCATTTCAAATTCTTTGAGCCGATCCTAAAAAGCAGGCATTTTTATTTTGGCCGGCGTCTTCATCAAAAAGTCCTTGTTGTTGACGGCATCTATTCGCTGGTCGGGGGTTTGAATATTGGAGATCGCTACAACGATATGCCGGGCGAACAGGCCTGGTATGATGTGGCCCTTTATGCGGAAGGAGAAATTTCCTACCAGCTTCATCTTATTTGCAATGCCATGTGGCGTAAACGGAGAAAATTAAGGGATAGGATACATAAAAAGGATATTGAAGAGTTTTGTGACTCGATATTAGAGGAAGAGAGGCAAATGGTAAGGGTTCGCCAGAATGATTGGGTAAAAAGAAAAAGTGAAGTATGGAATAGTTATCGTTTATTGTTTGCAAAAGCAAACGAATCAATAACAATCATGTGTAGTTATTTTTTGCCGGGTCGTACTTATCGCAAGTTGTTGAGTAAAGCTTCAGCAAGAGGTGTAAAGGTGAGAGTTATTCTTGCGGGTAAATCGGATGTAATGCTTTCCAAGAATGCCGAGCGCTATTTGTATGACTGGTTATTTCGAAAGAATATCGAAGTGTATGAATTTGAAAGAACGGTATTACATGCCAAAATGAGTGTCGCTGATAATGAAATTGTCACTATTGGCTCCTTCAATGTAAATAATATCAGCGCTTATGCAAGTCTCGAATTAAACCTTGATATAAAGAGTAAAGAATTTGGCGCCTATGTGCAGCAGGTGATGGATGAAATTATTGCAAATGACTGCCGGCACATCACGCTGGAAAACTATTCTTCATCAACGAATATTTTTAGAAGATTATGGCAAAAGATAAGTTATATACTGGTGAACTGGATTACAACTCTTTTTACTTTTTATTTTAAACAGGAAGAATAAATATAGTGTCTCAATTCTTTTTTAAACCACGGCGACACAGAGTTCACAGCGAGGCACGGAGGTTAATCTTTGTGAACCCTTGTGCCCTTGTGTCCGTGGTTCAATTTTAATTTCAAACTGAGTGCTAACTGATTAAAAAATCAGTTTCCTTTAATTCGGTTTATTAATGAATTAACAGCGCCTTCTTTATCCCATCCTTCCAACCGGCCACGCTGAACAACAAGCGTATTATCAAGACTATCCTTTAAGAAATAGTGAAAAACAAATTTTCCATTCGGATTTTGCCAACCCATGATCTGTCCAAAACGAAGATCATTGAACACAAGTGTATCGCTCCATTTTTCCGCGGTATAAAATTCCTGCGAGAATCGTTTAAGCTTTTGCAGGCCTTCAGTGTCTTCTACGGAATCAAGCAGAAATTCATTTCTCGGGAAATAAGTGAAATCGATTTGTTTTTTACTATCAAACACGGAACGAAAACCAACATGATAACCTGAATCGTTGCCCGCAACAACATACCATAGCCAGTTTTGGAAAGCGGTCGGAGTACTGAAATACCTTGTATATTGAATATTTTGTTTCTTCAGTATAGTTTTTACGTCACGATCGATGTTGATCTTGTTGAATGTGCAATACAAAAGATACAGTCCACTCATTACCAATCCCATCATCCACCATTTTTTTCTATGTCTCCAGCCATGTTTGGAAACTATCAATAGGATTATTGCAAGCCCCGGCCATATAGAAAATAATGGATCGGCAACATAGATCGTATTGAAGGAAACTCTCTTATGACTGAAGGGTTCAAACCAGGCTGTTCCATAATTGTTAAACGCATCTATAAACACATGCATAAAGATCACCCCTCCGAAAAATAACAACCATCGTTTTAAAGTTATGTTGTGAGGACGATGCCACCTTTCAGCCAAAAGAGCAAGAAAGACCGAGATAATAGCAACAAATAAAAAAGAATGGGTAAATCCGCGATGGGCTAACAGGTTGCTGGACGTATTCATCCAGAAGGATGCGATAAAATCAATATCAGGAGCGCTTTGGGCCATTGCTCCCCATAGCATGGCTTTTTTTCCAAGCTTTCGATCAAGGAATGCTTCGCCCATGCAGGCACCTAAAGCGATATGTGTAATCGAATCCATCCGGCCGATCCGCAATATTGCGTAAAATAAGAATACTTATCCCAGCTTAGACAATATTTTATTGAGATCGATCCCTTTACCAAGTACCGGTTTAAAAATATCACCTTCGCTTTTTATTCTGTCCATCGCATTTGTAATGTTGAAATCAGTGATCTTCAAACCTTTTTTTACTTCATCCCAATACAAAGGCATTGAAACGGGCGCCCCCGGTTTTGGCCGTACCGAATAAGGCGCAGCTAATGTTGCTTTTGGACGGTTCTGTAAGAAGTCTACATACAATTTGTTTTTCCTCGCTTTGGTCAAACGTTCAATACTTGTAATATCAGGCAACATATTATTCACCTGTGTTGCAATGATCCTTCCAAACATCTGGCATTGATCATAAGTATATTTTGCGCCCAGCGGAATATAAACATGTATGCCCGTAGAGCCGGAGGTTTTTGGATAACCCGTCACGCCCATACTATCCAAAACTTCTTTCGTTGCCTGCGCAACCCCGATGACAACATCAAAACCCTGCTTATCGGACGGGTCGAGATCGATCAGGCACCAATCAGGATAATCCTCTTTATGAATTGTGCTGTTCCAGGGATTCATTTCTATCGCTCCTGCATTGGCCATATACAAGATCGCGGCTTCATCCTCGGGTACCAGGAAATTTTTTTTCTCCCCTTCACTCGTGGTATAGGGTTCCATCTTTACCCAGTCCGGCGCTTTACCCGTAATATCCTTCTGATAAAAGCTTTTTCCATTGATGCCGTTTGGATAACGATTCATTGACTGCGGACGATCTTTTAAGTACGGAAGCAAATAAGGAGCAACCTGGAAATAATAATTCAACATATCCCGCTTTGTATATTTTTCCTTTGGCCAATATATTTTACTGAGATTGGTAAACTTCAATTCGTGTCCATTGATCTTTTTTACTTGTGTTTCTTCCGTAGGATTCAATAAAGTTTTTCGATTCTTATCTGTAACCGGTTTTGTATAGCGATTCGGCTTTTCCTTTTTTGTTGTTTTCTTCACTTCTTCAACAGGAATGGCATTTTCTTTTTTTACGTCTTTTGCCTTTTTATCGGTACGCAATCCTTCAAAAGAAGGATGACGCATGATGCCATCGCTTGTTATTTCGGTATAGTTCACTTCACAGACCAATTCGGGTTTTAACCATGTTACTGTTGCTGTAGGCGGATTCGGTCTGAAACGTGA
>DASVAM010000385.1:0-2316 GCA_036376375.1 Chitinophagaceae bacterium | reverse complement strand
GACGGTGATATAACATTTGAAGTAGAAGCAGACGATGGTTATCGGTTTATTGTAAATGGCAGGACGGTGATCAACGCCTGGCAGCGCAATCGCTGGGGTGCAAGAACATATAAACTCCCGATAAAAAAAGATTCAGTTTATAAATTGGTGCTCGAGTACTGGCAGGGTGAAGGAAAAGCAAATGTTGCCCTTCGCGCCGGCAATTTTAAGAGAACAGATTTTACTGCTGTGGCAAATAAAGTGAAAGATGCCGATGTGATCATCTTTGCAGGTGGTATATCACCCCAATTGGAAGGAGAAGAAATGCCGGTGAACGCTCCCGGCTTTAATGGTGGCGACAGAACATCAATATTATTGCCTGCTGTCCAAACAGAATTAATGAAAACATTGAGGGCTACTGGCAAGCCCGTCGTATTTGTTATGATGACCGGCAGTGCAATCGCCATTCCGTGGGAAAGTGAAAATATTCCTGCAATTCTCAATGCCTGGTATGGTGGACAAAGCGCTGGCACTGCAATTGCGGATGTTTTATTTGGCGATTATAACCCGGCCGGAAGATTACCCGTTACTTTTTATAAAAGTGACAACGATTTACCGGGATTTAGCGACTACTCAATGAACAACCGGACCTATCGCTATTTCAAAGGTGAAGCATTGTATCCTTTTGGGTATGGATTGAGCTATACAAATTTTAAATACGATATGTTGAAAGTGCCGGCAGCAGCTGCAGCCGATAAAAATGTAACCGTGAGTGCAAGGGTGACGAATACAGGCAAAATGCCCGGGGAAGAAGTTGTGCAGTTATATATTTCGCACCAGGGCACCAACAAGGCACCGATAAAAGCACTAAAAGGCTTCCAGAGAATTTCTTTGAAAACTGGCGAAAGCAAAACTGTGTCATTCACGCTGACTCCGGAACAACTATCATTAGTTGGGGAAAACGGAGAAACATTGTTACCAGTCGGTAAGATTTCGATCAGTATCGGCGGGGGACAGCCTGATGTAAAGAATAATACGACAAGTAATGTAATAAAAGGGAGTCTAACTATTAACTAACTAACTAACTTATGACAAAGTATTTCAAAACATTATTCCTGTTTATTGCTACAGCAAATGTGCTGAACAGCTATTCACAAAATGAAATTGTATTAAACGCCGACAAAGGAAAGGACATTATCGATAAGAATATCTATGGTCATTTTGCAGAGCATCTTGGTCATTGCATTTACGGCGGGTTTTATATCGGGGACAGCAACAAAACAATCCCGCATAAAGATGGTGTCCGGCTGGATGTAATAGAAGCATTGAAAAAATTGAAAGTTCCTGTGCTTCGCTGGCCCGGTGGATGTTTTGCCGATACATATCATTGGAAAGATGGTATAGGTCCTAAAAAAGAAAGGCCTTCGATGCTGAACATATGGTGGGGAAATGTAAAAGAGGATAACAGCTTTGGTACGAATGAATTTTTGAATATGTGTGAGTTGTTGGGTGCTGAACCATACTTGAGCGGCAATGTGGGAAGCGGTACCCCACATGAATTAGCAGATTGGATCAAATACACAACACATCCAAACGGTAGCAGCCCGATGACCGATCTGCGTGAAAAATATGGAAGACCCAATCCCTGGAAAGTAAAGTTTTGGGGACTTGGGAATGAAGCCTGGGGCTGTGGAGGAAATATGAAAGCGGAGTACTACGCAAATATTTACCGGCAGTATGCCACCTTCATGACCAATTGGAATAACAGTGACAAGCTTTATCGTATCGCATCCGGCGCATCTGATGATGACTATCATTGGACGGAAGTTTTAATGAAAGAATTGCCGCCAAATATGTTTGACGCATTGGGGTTGCACCATTACTCAGTCATCAACTGGAACAAAAAAGGATCAGCCACTAATTATTCGGAAGAAGAATATTTTACAACCATGAAACGGGCATTGCAAATGGAAGAATTGGTGACAAAGCATGTTGCGATCATGGATAAATATGATCCTCAAAAGAGAAAACATTTGGCCGTAGATGAGTGGGGCGGATGGTATGATGTTGAGCCCGGCACCAACGGTGCATTTTTATTTCAGCAAAACACCATGAGAGACGCCATGATCGCTGGCGCTACGCTGAATATTTTTAATAATCATTGTGATCGTGTGAAGATGGCCAACCTCGCCCAGATCATCAATGTATTGCAGGCGGTGATATTGACCAAAGAAGAAAAGATCATCCTCACTCCTACTTATCATGTGATGGAAATGTACAATGTGCATCATGACGCAACAATGCTTCCATTGGCAGTAAAAAGCAATAAATATATTC
>DASVAM010000667.1:0-4161 GCA_036376375.1 Chitinophagaceae bacterium | reverse complement strand
CTTCAATCAGGAGTTACTTTGTTCAATTGGTTTTCGAGGAGAAATACTATCGAAAGTAACAGGCTATCAAACGAAGCTGACAAGGCATTAGTAGAAAAAGCGAAAGATGATGTTGGTTTGAATGTCGCCGTTGCCTATTTGCAAATATTGCTCGCCAAAGAACAGGCAAACCTTGTAAGAGTTCAGATCGTTACCACGACGGAGCAATTAAATAATACAAGGAAGAGAGTGGATGCGGGGGTGTTGCCCGAATTAAATGCGGCGGAACTGGAAGCACAACTTAGCCGCGATAGTTCAAACCTGATAACTGCCGAAGCAACTGTTCAGCAAAATATTTTGCAAATGAAAGCCTTACTGAATCTTGACGCCGGTGTTCCTTTTGATATAGAATCTCCATCGGTGGATAAGATTCCCATTGAAAGTTTGGCGGACTTGCAGCCAGAAGCGGTGTATGCAATGGCCTTACAAAATCTTCCGCAAAACAAAGTGCTGGACCTTCGTCTCCAGGCCGCAAAGAAAAATGTTGATGTTGCAAAAGGCCAGCTGTATCCTTCGATAACTGCGTTTGGCGGAATCGGAACCAGTTATGTAAACGTGAAAAGACCAGATTTTGCTCCGGGTCCCGACAAACCAACGAATGCTTATGTAACCGTCGGTCCCAACACTTACAATGTATTAGCTCCATCTGTTATTCAAATCGGTGAAAGTGCTAATCCCTTCGGCAACCAGGTGAATACAAACCTTAGCCAGAGTATTGGAATTGGTTTAAGCATCCCGATCTTTAATGGTAACTCGGCCCGTGCAAATTGGGAAAGAACTAAACTACAGGTAAGACAATGGGAGCTGACAAAGGAATCGGATAACCAAACCTTGAAGCAGAATATTTTCAGAGCCTATAATGATGCTACTTCATCTATGCAGAAATATAATGCTGATAAAAAAAGCGTTCAGGCTACAGCAAAGTCATATGAGTATGCACAAAAAAGATATGATCAAAACCTGTTATCAACTTTTGATCTAATCAATAGCCAGAATAACTTTTTAACGGCACAGATACAGGCGCTGTATTCACAATATGATTATGTCTTTAAGATGAAGTTGCTTGAGTATTTTAGAGGTCAAGGAATTAAATTATAATTCAATAATATGCCGATGTGCCAATTTGCACATTTGCACATTTTCAAATTTGCTAATTAAATTTTTATGAGTAAAACTGTTAAATGGATATTGTTTGGTTTGGTGGGAGTAATTGTAGTGCTGGTTGCATTTAAGATGTTGTCAGGAAAAAAAGAAACAGGCGTAAAAGTTTCGGCTGAAAAAGTAAGCCGGCGCACAATTATTGAAACCGTAAACGCAAGCGGAAAAGTATATCCTGAAGTTGAAGTAAAGATCAGCCCGGATATTTCGGGTGAAGTGGTAGAATTGAATGTAGAAGAAGGTGACAGCGTGAAGCGTGGACAAGTGCTTGCAAGGATCTTCGCCGATATCTATGCATTGCAGAGAGATGAAGCAGCGTCCCGGGTATCTCAATCACAGGCAACAGTTGCAAATAGCGAGGCCGCTCTCGAATCTTTGCAAGCAAACCTCGACCTGGCAAAGCAGGCTTATGACCGCAATAAGAAATTATATGATGATAAGGTGATCTCCCGGGCAGAGTTTGAGCAATTTGAAACCACCTACAAATCTGCACAGGCCAATTATAATGCGGCAAAGCAAAATATTAAAAGTTTAAAGGCGGGCGTACAGACAGCACAGACAGGGTTAAGTTCCGCTAATAAAAACCTGGGAAGAACGACATTGGTGGCGCCGATGGATGGGGTGATCTCTTCTCTGACAATTAAAGAAGGTGAAAGGGTGGCGGGCAATAGTTTTAGTATTGGTACAGAAATGATGCGGGTTGCTGATATGAATGTCATGGAGGTACGGGTGGACGTGGGAGAAAATGACGTGGTGAAGGTCCATCTTGGCGACAGCGCCGACGTGGAAGTGGATGCTTATAATAATAGAAAGTTTAAAGGAATCGTGACCCAGATCGCCAGCAGCACAAAAAGCGGAACGGGTGCCAGTTCATTGGCCAGTACGGATGTAACGCAATATGAAGTAAGGATCAGGCTTGATATGAATTCTTACAGCGATCTGATCGATCCGACAAAGCCTAAAAGCTTTCCTTTTCGCCCGGGTATGAATGCCAGCGCTGATATAAAAACTAAACGGAGGGATAATGTGTTGGCTGTCCCAATTAATTCAGTTACCACACGAGTGATCGGCAGCGATAAGACTATTGCCGACCAACAGAAAGAAGAAGAGAAAAAACAAAGAGCCGAAGGGAATGCGGAAGAAAATGTTTCTGTAGATACGGATGAGTTGGAAGAATTGGTTTTTGTAGTTCAAAAGGACGGTAAAGTGAAAAGAGTAAAAGTAAAAACCGATATTCAGGATATCAATTATATTGAAATTAAAGAGGGGTTGGCCGAAGGGGATGAAGTGGTGACAGGTCCGTTTAATGCGATCAGCAAAACCCTGAAAGATGGCGCCGTGGTCAAGGTGGTTCCAAAGGATAAGTTGTTCGAGACAAAGTAGAACCACGATTCACATGATTTAAATTGATTAATAGGAAATTTGGTAGAGTCCCGTGGTAAGCGGGATTCTTTATTATTATGACATTCAAAAAGGAATCACTTAATTTTATTTCCTCATAATCCTTTTTAATCTAATAAATCCCGGTTCTTTTTATGTTTGGCATTCTTGGCAGCGGAAGTTGGGCCACCGCACTGGCGAAAATCCTTGCAGACAACAACCATCAAATTAACTGGTTGGTAAGAACAGCGGCAATGGTTGATTTCATTTCCAGGAAAAAACATAATCCTAATTATCTGACGGCTGCTGTCTTTAATCCTGCATTGCTTAACCTGGACACAAATGTTTCAAAAGTTGTTGCTGCTTCTGATTATATTATTATAGCAACGCCATCAGCCTATGTAGCTGATACATTAAAAAGTTTATCCAAAAGGGATCTCGAAGGAAAAAAAGTGATCTCGGCAGTGAAAGGGATCATTCCCCGGCAAAATATTCTATTGAATGATTACCTGGAGAAAGAATTTGATGTGGCCCAGAAAGATTATTTCACCATTATGGGCCCTTGCCATGCCGAGGAAGTGGCCGCAGAAAAACTATCTTACCTCACATTTTCGGGAGCCGATAAGGAAATGACCGCGGAGATTGCCAGCCATTTTAATACAGGGTATTTGAATACGGTGATAAATGATGATATATATGGAGTACAGTTTGCAGCTATTTTGAAGAACATCTATGCATTGGGGGCCGGTATTGCTCATGGTTTGCAGTACGGAGATAATTTCTTAAGTGTGCTGATCGCTAACAGCGCTGATGAAATGGCTGGTTTTCTCCGGAATGTTGGTATACACAATATTGAAGTGGGCAAACATGAGGGAGAAGACCCGGTGACGCATAAAAGAAAAGCAAATTATGCCGCTTCTGTTTATCTCGGCGACCTGCTGGTCACCTGTTACTCATTATACAGCCGTAACCGGACTTTTGGGAACATGATCGGTAAAGGCTATTCGGTGAAAGCCGCACAACTGGAATTGAACATGGTGGCGGAAGGATACAATGCTTCCAAAAGCATCTACACAATTAATAAGAATGTAAAAGCCGAAATGCCGATAGCGGAAACTGTTTATAGAATTCTGTGGGAACAGGTTCCGGCGGAAGAAGGATTTAAGCAGATCGAAGAAACATTGGTTTAGAATGCGTCAACAAATAATTCCGCTGCAATCCCATCTGCAAATAGTTTTCCTTCCCTGGTCAATAACAATTTGTTGTCTTTCAGCACAAGCTTGCCAGTCTGAATTTGCTTTTGAACACCAACACTCAACTCCAAACTCCCAACTCCGAACTCCGAACTAATTCTCTTTAGATCTAATCCTTCTTTCGTCCTCAAAGAAGTCATGATATATTCATTTATCTTCTGAGAAGGAGTTAGTATTTCTTTTTCAAAAGGGATCTTATTTTTTTCAAGAGATTCTATATAGATATTGTTATTAGCGATATTCCATTGCCTGCTTTCTCCATCAAATGAATGTGCAGAAGGCCCAAGCCCCAGATATTTTTTTCCTAGCCAATAGGAGGAGTTATGCCGGC
>DASVAM010000663.1:0-2579 GCA_036376375.1 Chitinophagaceae bacterium | reverse complement strand
CAGAGAATAACGCATACCATCAGTCCCGTTACTGATACCGTCGCTGATCCCAATGGTATTAAAGATCAAACCCACCATATCATTATTCCACACGCCTTGCTTTACAATTTTTGCAAGGTCATTCAAGTGCATGTTACAGGTGTTTCCATCATAACCCATGCTGCACACGCCGATCTGTGGTTTCTTCAAATCCTCTTCTGTCAATCCAATTCCGTACAACATCGCCTGCGCCGCCGGCTGTGTCGGGTCTTGCGTGATGGTTTTTGAATATTTATTCAAAACGGTACCCCCATCCCCTAAAGGGGAGCTTTGATGCACACGCTGGTTATTCAATTCACTCATAAACTCGACACTATTTATTATGTCAATTTTCTTACTAGAATTATTTTTCTCATGCACTCAGTGCACTTTGTGTTTCTCTTTGCTCCTTCGGGTCTCTCTGTCTGTGTGGTTCAAAATCTTCTCTCACAAGTTTCATATAAGCAACTTGTAGTCTTCTTGAAACACTGTCATTCCAACGCAAAGGAAACGTATAGTCATCCAAACTTTCAAATCCGATCACCTCTGCGCCTGTACCACAGAAAAATGCGGCATCTGCTTTCTTTAATTCATCAACAGTGAAAAATTTTTCTTCTGCCGGGATATTTAGCTCTTTGCACAGATCAAGGATCGTCGCCCTCGTGATACCGGGCAAAATGTTTCCCAGGGCGGGAGTAAATAACCTACCATCTTTTTCATAAAAGAAGTTAGCGCCCGGAGCTTCTGCCACATAATTATTCATATCGAGTAACAAGGCTTCATCATATCCATTTGCTTTTGCTTCCTGGCTTGCCAACAAAGAGTTTACATAATGTCCTGCAGCCTTTGCATGAATTCTAAATCCCTTCGGATTGGGGCGCTGAAAGGAAGATGTTCCTACTCTCAATAATTTCTCGCCGAGGAAAGGTTGCATAGGCCAGGCTTCGATCACAATAAACGATTGCTCATTTGTATCAAACTTCATATTGGCCGGTGCATAAACAACAGGACGTATATAAGCGTCTCCTAAATTATTTCTATTTAATACTTCATAAGTAGCCTCAATCAGTTCCTGCGTGGTCCAGTGATAAGGCATATTCAGGGCTTCCGCAGAATTTTTTAATCTGTCGTAGTGCTCAACCTCTTTAAAGATCTTTGTCTCTCCATTTACTGTTTTGTAAGAACGAATTCCCTCAAACACAGCATAACCATAGTGCAATGACTGGCTATACAAGTCCATTTTTGCTTCGGTAGCTTTTACAAACTCACCGTTCCAGTAAATAATCGTATTCTCATTAAAGTAACTTGCCATGTTAGATTCCTCCAAATCCCGCCCTGGCGGGTCTTACGTCGTTTATTATTTAAAAAGTGTTTCAATTGTCAGGCTCGCCCAGGTCCTTCCCTTTGGGAAGGATTTAGGATGGGCCTAAAAAAACCCGCCTTTTTCGGAGGCGGGTTGCTGTATAATTAGTTTTTTAATTTATTATCATGCACCACCTCCTGCAGAAGTAATAATAATGACAACCACAATAATTATTGTATTAACACTAGCGATGACATTATTGATTGTATTCTTCAGCATGAAGGATGTATGTCCTGTAAATATACACCCGCCGTTTGAAAAAAAGAACTGCGGCAAGCAATTTTATTTTAGTCCGGAAGACGGTAGTCCGTAAGTCCGGAAGAATGATTCTTTTTTTTCTTAAAAGTCTTTCCGTCTTTCGGACTTCCGGACTTTCTGACTAGATTATCGTAGATTTCCTCAACTCAATATTCTCTTTCTTAATTGAACCAGGGATCTTTCCACTTACATAATCACATAAAAGTTCACCGATCGTGGAAGTGAAATAAAAATTAACCGGGTCAATATCTTTTGTAACGAAGTTGTTCTCCAGCGTCCATTTAACCGCTTCGCGAATTATTTCAGCTTCTTCTTTTAACCCCAGATGGTCAAGTAGCATAGCGGCGCTGAGTACCGATCCGGTTGGGTTGGCAATGTCCTTGCCGGCGGCTTGCGGGTAAGAGCCGTGGATCGGTTCAAACAAAGCCGTCTTATTTCCAACGGATGCGGATGGTAACATTCCCAATGACCCACTCAATACACTTGCTTCATCACTGATAATGTCACCAAACATATTTTCAGTTAACACTACATCAAACTGCTTTGGATTAATGATGATCTGCATCGCAGCATTATCAACAAACATGTAATCAACTTTTACATCAGCATATTGAGATGCAATCTGTTGAACTGTTTTTCTCCAAAGTCTGGATGTGTCGAGCACGTTGGCTTTGTCAACCAAGGTGAGTTTCTTCCTTCTTTTTTGTGCGTATTGAAAAGCGAGATGAGAGATCCTTTCAATTTCCTCTTTTGTATAAGAACATTCATCACTGGCTGCGCTTCCATCTTCCGTGGTTTGTTTTTTGCCAAAATAAATTCCACCAGTCAATTCACGGAAGATGATAAAATCAACACCTTCCATATTCTTTGGCTTAATAGGGCAGAGGTGTTGTAAAGTTGGATAAGTAGTAACGGGGCGTATATTGGCAAAAAGTTGCAG